>JBKPRM010000295.1:0-2953 GCA_046734555.1 Actinomycetota bacterium
TCCCCTTACGAAGCGGTGCTCCCCGACGAGCAGGCGGCGCCGCTCGGCAGCGAGTCTTCCCCCTTCGCGCGGCTCGAGGCTGAACAAGCGATCGCGAGTACCGAGCCGGCGCGTGTCGCGCCCGGCGAGGGCGAAGCCCCCGCCAACTTCCGGCCGCAGCCGCAGAAGCTCGTGTCCTCAGAGGAGGAGCCGAAGGAGGAGGAGCCGAAGGAGGAGGAGCCGGGGGAGGTCGATCGGGTGATGCTCGCGAAGGAGTTCTCGGGGCTGCTTCAGGTGGGCGAGGACGGTGACGAAGACTAGTTCCTGAACGACCTAGCCCGAACGGACCCCGGGGACACGATGTCGCAGGTCAAGCGGAAGTCGAAGCAGCTCGGCCAGATCCTCATCGAGCTGGGCTACATCACCGCTGACCAATTGGAAACGGCGCTCGAAGAGCACCGCAAGACCCCGAAGTCGCTCGGCCGGGTCCTGATCGACCTGGGCATGATCAAGGAGTCCGATCTGGTCCGGGCATTGGCGGAGCAGGTCGGCCTCGAGTTCGTCGATCTCTCGGAGTTCCAGGTCGACGCCGTCGCGACGGCGTTGTTGCCGGAGGCGCTCGCCCGCCGATACCGCGCGTTGCCGATCGGGGAGCGTGACGGACGCCTGCTCGTCGCGATGTCTGACCCGGCCAACGTGTACGCGCTGGATGACATCCGCACGATCACCGGACGCGACGTTTTGCCGGTCGTCGCCACGGCGAACGACGTCGAGGCCGCGATCCAGAAGTTCTCCGGCCTCGACTCCGGCGTGGAGGCGATGGCGAGCATCGTCGACTCCGCGTCCGAGGAGGAAGAGAACTCCGACCTCGAGGTCGCCGTCGAGGACGCGCCGATCGTCAAGCTCGTCAACGCGATCATGACCCAGGCGGTCGCCGACCGCGCCTCGGACGTTCACATCGAGCCTCGCGAGACCGACCTGCGGATCCGGTTCCGTGTGGACGGCGTGCTGATGGAGCCGATGCCGCCTGCGCCGAAGAACATCCAGAACGGCCTGATCAGCCGCATGAAGGTCATGGCCGACCTGAACATCGCCGAGAAGCGGGTCCCGCAGGACGGGCGTATCGCGATGAAGATCGGTGGCAAGAAGATCGACCTCCGTATGGCGACCCTGCCGACCGTCTACGGGGAGAAGGTCGTCCTGCGTATCCTCGACACGTCGAACGCGCTGCTGCGCCTGGAGGATCTCGGGTTCCTCGAGGATTCCTACAAGCGGTACTCCGCCTCGTTCAACAAACCCTACGGCGCGATCTTGGTCACGGGTCCGACCGGGTCGGGCAAGTCGACGACGATGTACGGCACCCTCAACATCCTCAACCGGATCGACAAGAACATCATCACGGTCGAGGACCCGGTCGAGTACCGGCTCGCGGGCGTGAATCAGATGCAGGTCAACGTGAAGGCCGGGCTGACCTTCGCCGCGGCGTTGCGGTCGATCCTGCGCGCCGACCCCGACATCGTGCTGATCGGAGAGATCCGCGACAAGGAGACGGCGACGATCGCGATCGAGGCGGCGCTCACCGGGCACCTCGTCTTGTCGTCGCTGCACACGAACGACGCGCCGAGCGCGATCTCGCGCCTCGTCGAGATGGACGTCGAGACCTTCCTCGTGGCGTCGGCGATCGATGCGGTGGTCGGACAGCGGTTGGCGCGCAAGCTCTGTGACCGATGCAAGACGACCTATCGGCCTGATGAGAACGAGCTGTTCGCCGCCGGGTACCCGGATTGGCTGTGGCCCGAGGTCCAAGAGCTGTTCAAGCCGGCGGGGTGCCCGGCCTGCGCGAACACCGGTTTCCGGGGCCGTATCGGCCTGTATGAGGTGATGCAGATGACCGAGGAGATCGAACGGCTCACGGTCGAGCGTGCATCTGCCGATGCCATCAAGGTTGTTGCCGTACAGCAGGGGATGATGACGCTCCGCGACGACGGGCTCGAGAAGGCACGGATGGGCCTGACGTCGCTCGAAGAGGTTGCAAGGGTGGTGAAGTGAGCATGAGCACGGTCGCTCCTCCCGAGGACGATCTGCAGGTACCCGTCCCGGAGCTGCTCGGGAAGCTCCTCGAGATGAATGGTTCCGACCTCCATCTCACGGCGGGGACGCCGCCGACCGTGCGTGTGCACGGGGATCTCGAGCGGTTGACCGACTACCCCCCGCTCACGCCGCGGGCGCTCCAGGGCATGATCTACGCGATCTTGCCTCAGAAGATGCGGGAGCGGTTCGAGCAGGAACTCGAGCTGGACATGTCGTACTCGCTGCCCGGGCGGGCCCGGTTCCGTGTGAACGTGTACATGCAGCGCGACGCCGTCGGCGCCGTGTTCCGTGTGATCCCGTTCGAGATCAAGGGCCTCGACGAGCTCGGGTTGCCACCCGTGTGCGCGGATCTCGCGCGGTTCCCACGCGGGTTCGTGGTCGTGACCGGCCCGACCGGATCGGGGAAGTCGACGACGCTCGCGGGCATGGTCGACGTGGTGAACACGGAACGGCCCGGCCACATCATGACGGTCGAGGATCCGATCGAGTTCCTGCACAAGCACAAGACCTGCGTGGTCAACCAGCGCGAGATCGGAGCCGACACCCACAGCTTCGCGTCGGCGCTGAAGCACGTCTTGCGCCAGGACCCAGACGTCATCCTCGTCGGGGAGATGCGTGACCTCGAGACGATCTCGACCGCCATCACCGCGGCCGAGACCGGCCACCTCGTCTTCGCGACCCTGCACACGAACGACACGGCGCAGTCGATCTCCCGCATGATCGACGTCTTTCCGGCCGAGCAGCAGGACCAGGTTCGCGTGCAGCTCGCCGCGACGCTCACCGGCGTCGTCTACCAGCGGCTCGTCCCTCGCATCGGCGGCGGCTTGGTCGCCGCCTACGAGGTGCTCGTCGCCAACTCCGCGGTGCGCAACCTGATCAAGGA
>JBKPRM010000296.1:0-3352 GCA_046734555.1 Actinomycetota bacterium
ACGCACTCAAGCTCACGATCGCGATGGCCGCGCTCACCGCGGTGGTGAACGGTGTGTTCGGAACGCTCCTCGCCTACGTGCTGGTCCGGATGCGGTTCCCCGGGCGCGACTTGTTGTCGACGGTGGTCGACCTGCCGTTCGCCGTGCCCACCCTCGTGGCGGGCGTCATGCTCGTGGCGCTGTACGGACCGAACTCCCCGGTCGGTCGATGGTTCGAGGCCCACGGGATCCACATCATCTTCGCGCCGCTCGGCATCCTGTTGGCGCTGCTGTTCGTGACGCTCCCGCTCGTCGTTCGAAGCGTCATGCCGGTCCTCCTCGAGCTCGATCCGGCGGAGGAAGAGGCCGCCCGTGTCCTCGGGGCCGGGCGGTGGATCACGTTCTGGCGGGTGATGTTCCCCGCGCTTCGCCCGGCGGTCGCGGCGGGTGCG
This sequence comes from Actinomycetota bacterium, assembly GCA_046734555.1. Taxonomy (GTDB): domain Bacteria; phylum Actinomycetota; class UBA4738; order UBA4738; family HRBIN12; genus AC-51. The sequence continues at coordinate 432 of JBKPRM010000296.1, forward strand.
TTGCTCGCGTTCGCGAGGAGCCTCGGTGAGTTCGGTGCGATCGTCGTCGTGTCGGGCAACATCGCGAACAAGACCTTGACCGCGCCGGTCTTCATCTCGCAGCTGCTCCTGCCCGGGAGCACGGGCGGTGGACCGGATGCGGCGGCCGCCGTCTCGGCGATCTTGTTCGGGTTGGCGTTCGTGCTCGTGCTCGTCACGGAGAAGCTCGTGTCGCATGGACCCCGGAGGACGTGACGCGATGAGCACGGTGGCGACGAGCGATCCACGCGGCCCGTCGATGAGCGACGAGGACATCACGAGGCTGCGTGACCGTGATGCGCGCCGCGGCAGGATCGTGCGCGGTGTGATGCTCGGGGTGGCGCTCCTGTACGTCGGCGTGCTCTTGCTCGCGCCGTTGGCCGGGATCGTGTTCTGAGCGGTGCGGGCGGGGCTCGACCTGATCCGCGGCACCTTCCAACAGCCGGACGTGCAGCACGCGTTCTCTCTCACCTTCGTGATCATGGTCGTGACGGTGATCGTCACCACGTTCTTCGGTGTGGTCGTCGCGCTCGTGCTCGCGCGCGACGAGTTCCCCGGGAAGCGCTTCGTCTCTGCGCTGGTGAACCTGCCGCTCGCCGTCTCGCCCGTCGTGGTCGGATTGATGGCCGTGCTGCTGTTCGGTCGGGGCGGCTGGTTCGAGCCGTTCTTCGCTGCGCGCGGCATCAAGATCATGTTCGCGCTGCCCTCGATGATCATCGTGACGATCTTCATCTCGATCCCGTTCGTGATCCGCGAGGTCGTGCCGGTCTTGGAGGAGCTCGGCATGGAAGAGGAGCAGGCCGCCTGGACGCTCGGAGCGTCCCGGCTGCAGACCTTCTTCCGGATCACGTTGCGGAACATCCGGTGGGGATTGCTGTACGGGATCGCGCTGTCGGCCGCGCGCGCGATCGGCGAGGTCGGCGCGGTGCTGATCGTGAGCGGCCTGCTCCAGGGGCAGACCGAGACCGCGACGTTGTACATCCTGCGAGCCTTCGACCAATATCAGGACCAGCAGGGGTATATCGTCGCGCTCACCCTCGCGGCGTTCTCCATCGTGTTGCTGATCGGGATCGAGACCTTCAAACGCAGACGAACGAGTAGGACGGCATAGATGGCAGGAAGCATCGAGATCCAGGGGTTGACCAAGTCGTTCGGTAGCTTCCGCGCCGTCGACGACGTGAGCTTCACGGCGGAGGACGGGAAGGTCACCGCGCTGCTCGGCCCGAGCGGGTCGGGCAAGAGCACGGCGTTGCGCATGATCGCCGGGCTCGAGCGCCCCGATGCCGGTCGCATCACGATCGCGGGCGAAGATCAGACGCAGACGTCGGTGCAGGAGCGACGCGTCGGGTTCGTGTTCCAGCACTACGCGCTGTTCCGGCACATGAGCGTCCAACAGAACGTCGAGTTCGGGCTTCGGGTGCGCAAGGAAGAGAAGGACGATCGACACGCTCGCGTCCTGGAGCTCCTGGAACTGGTGCAGATGGCCCCGTTCGCCGATCGATATCCGGATCAGCTGTCGGGTGGTCAGCGACAACGCGTGGCGCTCGCACGGGCCCTCGCACCGCGGCCCAAGGTCCTGCTGTTGGACGAACCGTTCGGCGCGCTCGACGCGAAGGTCCGTCGCGACCTCCGGCAGTGGCTCGACGAGCTCCACCGCGAGATCGGCGTGACGTCGCTGCTCGTCACGCACGATCAGGAGGAGGCCCTCGAGCTCGCGAACCAGATCGTCGTGATGCACGAGGGGAAGGTGGAGCAGGTCGGATCGCCTGAGGAGGTCTACGACCACCCGGCAACACCGTTCGTCGCCGGATTCGTCGGGTCCTCGAACGTGTTGCGCGGCCAGGTCGTCGGCGGTGAGGTGCATCTCGGCTCGTTCGCCCTGCCGGGCGCCGATCACCTCGAGGAGGGGAAGCCGGCCGCGGCGTTCGTCCGCCCGCATGACGTGCGCGTCGCGGGTGAGGACGGGGACGTGCACGCGCGCATCGAACGTGTTGCGTCGCTCGGCTGGCTGTCGCGGCTCACGCTGCGGCTCGACAGCGGCGAGGTGCTCGTCGCGCACGTCCCGAACGAGGACCTGCACGGCGCGACCGAGGGAGACCGGATCGCGGTCGACCTGCGCAACCCGAAGGCGTTCCTCGCACCCGAACATGGGTCGCAGGCGTCCTCGGACGTCGTCGCCGGGTAGCCGGCGGGTTCCCGTTCCGTAGACTGGGGCCGCCATGCCTGCCACGGTCGTGCTCGGCACCCAGTGGGGGGACGAGGGCAAGGGCAAAGCCGTCGACTACCTCGCGGATCGGATGGACTTCGTCGTCAGGTACCAAGGCGGGAACAACGCGGGCCACACGATCATCGCCGAGGGCCGGCTGCTCAAGCTGAACCTCGTGCCGTCGGGCGTCCTCTACCCGCACATCACGAACGTGATCGCCGATGGCGTCGTGGTCGACCCGGCGGTGCTGCTCGGCGAGCTGGACGATCTCGCGGCCTCCGGCGTCGAGGTCGGCGAGCTCCGGCTGTCGTTGAACGCGCACCTGATCATGCCCTACCACCGCGAGCTGGATAAGGTCACCGAGCGGTTCCTCGGCAAGAACGCGCTGAACACGACCCGTCGCGGGATCGGACCCGCCTACGCCGACCGTGCCGCGCGCGTCGGGATCCGCGTCCAAGACCTCTACGACGAGAAGATCTTCCGCGCGAAGCTCGAGGTCGCGCTGAAGGACAAGAACCAGATCTTCGCGAAGCTCTACAACCGGCTCGCGATGCAGCCGGAGCAGATCTTCGAGGACTACCTCGGGTTCGCGGAGCGGCTCCGGCCCTACATCACCGACACGTCGAAGCTCCTCCATGAGGGGCTGGTCGCCGGCAAGCACGTGATGCTCGAGGGTGCCCAGGGCACGATGCTCGAC
>JBKPRM010000297.1:0-3150 GCA_046734555.1 Actinomycetota bacterium
TCCCAGCCCGCCTTGATCAAGGACGTGATGCCACCGCACAGCACCGATTGTTCGCCGAACAGATCGGTCTCGGTCTCCTCTTTGAAGGTGGTCTCGATGATGCCTGCCCGAGCGCTGCCGATCCCGTTGCCGTAGGCGAGCGCGCGTTCCCGTGCCTTGCCGGTCGCGTCCTGCTGCACCGCCACGAGGGCAGGGGTGCCGATCCCCTGCTCGTAGGTGCGTCGAACGAGATGACCGGGCCCTTTCGGGGCGATCATCGTCACGTCGACGCCCGGCGGCGGCGTCACGGTCCCGAAGTGGATGGAGAACCCGTGGGCGAACATGAGCATGTTGCCGTCCTGGAGGTTCGGGGCGATGTCGGCTGCGTACACGGCGCCGTGCGCGGTGTCGGGCAGCAGGCACATCACGACGTCCGCCTCCGCGACCGCGGCTCCGATGTCGAGCACCCGCAGGCCGGCCTCCTCAGCCTTCGCGCGGCTCGCGGACCCCGCCCGGAGCCCGACGCGCACGTCGTACCCACTGTCCTGGAGGTTCTCGGCGTGGGCATGTCCCTGCGAGCCGAACCCGAGCACGGCGATCTTCTGATCGCTCAGTACGCCAGGGTCGGTGTCCTTCTCGTAGTAGATCGTGGCCATGGGATCCCTTCCGTTCGACTGGTGTCAGCGGGCCGACGCGTCGTTCGCGACCTTGAGCGGGCGGTCCTTGATGCCGCTGTCGCCGCGACCGAGCGCGATCCGGCCCGTCCGCGAGAGCTCGACCACGCCGAAGTCGCGCAGGAGCCCGAGCAGCGCCTCGAGTTTCTCGGGTTTGCCCGACGCCTCGAGGGTCATCGTCGTTTGCGTCACGTCGACGACGTTCACGCGGAACACGTCGGCGATCTCCATGATCCGCGCCCGGTCGTCGCCGACGGAGCGCACCTTCACGAGCATCAACTCCCGCTCGACAGCCGAGCCGGGGTCGTGCTCGATGATCTTGATCACGTTGATCAGCTTGTTGAGCTGCTTCGTGACCTGTTCGAGCGGCTTCTCCTCCACGTCGATCACGATCGTCATGCGCGAGACGCCGGGTGACTCCGTGGGACCGACGGCGAGCGAGTCGATGTTGAAGCCGCGAGCCGCGAACAGACCCGCGATACGCGTGAGCACCCCGGGCCGGTCCTCGACGAGCACCGAGATCGTGTGCAGATGGCCGTTCATACGATCGGAGCCTCCCCCGGGGTTTCGTGTGGCGCGAACTCCGGCCCCAGGATGATGTCGTCGTTGGACGCACCCGCCGGCACCATCGGGAACACACCTTCGCGCGGGTCGACGCGGAAATCGATCACGACGCTTCGGTCCTCGACCGCGTAGGCCTTCTCGATCGTGGCGTCGACCTCGCCGGGGTCGTCGACCCGGAACCCGACCGCTCCGTACGCCTCGGCGAGCTTCACGTAGTCGGGCACGTCCGGGTCGAGGTAGACGCCCGAGTACCGCTGGTCGAAGAACAGCTCCTGCCACTGGCGGACCATGCCCAGGTACCCGTTGTTCAAGATCGCGGTGATGAAGGGGATCTTCTCCGTGTTGCTCGTGGCGAGCTCCTGCGCGGTCATCTGGAAGCATCCGTCGCCGTCGATCGCGACGACGCGCTTGTCCGGCTCGCCCACCTTGGCCCCCATCGCGGCGGGCACCGCGAACCCCATCGTGCCGAGACCACCCGAATTGATCCAGTGGCGCGGCTTCTCGAAGCGCCAGTATTGGGACGCATACATCTGATGCTGGCCGACGCCGGCGACGAGGATCGTGTCGTCGTCTGCGAACGCGCGCAGGCGCTCGACGCAGTACTGCGGCTTCAAGGTGTCGGCTTCCTGGCCGTAGCGCAGCGGATATCTCGCCTGCCACTCCTGGAGCTGGGAGAGCCATGCCGACCGGTCAGGCGGCCCCTCGTCGCCCTGACGCTTCCCGAGCTCGGTGACCATCTTCGCGATGACGTCACGGCAGTCACCGACGATCGGCACGTCGGCGACGCGGTTCTTGCCGATCTCGGCCGGGTCGACGTCGACGTGCACGATCTTCGCCTCCGGCGCGAACGCCGACAGCTTGCCCGTCACGCGATCGTCGAACCGCGCACCCAAGGCGACCAGCAGGTCGGCCTTCTGCATCGCGGTGACGGCCGTGTACATCCCGTGCATGCCGGGCATCCCGAGCGCCAGCTCATGTGAATCCGGGAAGGCGCCGCGTGCCATCAGCGTCGTGACGACCGGCAGGCGGCCGAGCGTGACGAGTTGCATCAACTCATCCGACGCGTTCGCCTTGATCACACCGCCGCCGACGTAGAGCACGGGGCGCTTCGACGCGAGGACCAGCTTGACCGCTTCGCTCACCTGCCGGTTGTTGCCCTTCGTCGTCGGGCGGTATCCGGGCAACGAGACGCGCTCGGGCCACCGGTACTCGATCTCTGCGTTCAAGACGTCTTTCGGCAGGTCGATCAGCACGGGACCGGGGCGCCCCGTGCTCGCGATGTGGAACGCCTCACGAACGGTCTCGACGATGTCCGCGGGATCCTTCACGAGGAAGTTGTGCTTCGTCACCGGCATCGTGATGCCGGTGATGTCGGCCTCCTGGAACGCGTCGTTGCCGACCACCGGGGTCGGCACCTGGCCGGTGATCGCGACGATCGGGACGGAATCCATCTTGGCGTCGGTCAGCGGGGTCACGAGGTTGGTAGCGCCCGGGCCGCTCGTCGCCATGCAGACGCCGACCTTGCCGGTCGCCCACGCGTAGCCCTCGGCCGCATGTCCGGCGCCCTGTTCGTGTCGGCACAGCACGTGCCGGATCGGCGACCGATCGACGAGCGGGTCGTAGATCGGCATGCTCGCCCCGCCGGGGATGCCGAACACGACCTCGACGCCCTCCTGCTCGAGGGCCTTGAGGACCGCGTCGGCGCCTTTCATCGTGCGGCGACCTCCCCCGCCGGCCAGCCGTCGACCGGCCCGGTCTCGACGCGGCGAACCTGTGCCTGCAGGCGGTGCGCGAGGTTGCGGCACGCCCGCTCGAACTCCCACGGCGTCCAGTCGCGCCGGCGCATCTGCAGGACGTCGGCGACCTGGGTCTCGTCCAGGTCGAAACCGCCGCCCAGGTAGACCACCTCGGAGGACAGGTAGCGATCCACGGT
>JBKPRM010000298.1:0-10356 GCA_046734555.1 Actinomycetota bacterium
CACGTCGGCCGTGCCCTCACTGCCGATCTGCGTGGCGAGGACGGTCGAAGACGCGAAGTTGAACGTGACCGCCATTCCCGGGTTCGCGGTCTGGAAGTCCGTGCCGATCTTCGTGAAGGCAGCGGTCAACGAGGAGGCGGCGAACACCGTGAGCTCGGTCGAGGACGTCGGACCCTGCGGCGAGCTGGTGCTGCTTGCCGGTGAGCACGCGGCAAGTGCAACGAGGAACACGATCGACAGGCGCTTCATGACATGACCTCCACCATCACGCTGGTGGCCTTGACGGTGGCGACGGCTTCCATCCCGGGCTTCAGTGCGAGCTCATCGGCCGCCTCGCGCGTGATCAACGACACCACGCGATGCGGTCCGGCCTGGATCTCGACGAGCGCCGAGACCTTGTCTTTGGTCACCTTGGTGACGACGCCGGGGAACGCGTTGCGTCGGCTGGTGTGGGACGGCGCAGCGGATGTGGCGCGCCGTTCAGCCACCAACCTCGCGACCTCGCCTTGCGGAACGGTGCGTTGCCCGCCCTTCGTTCGTGTGGTCTTGATCTTGCCGGCGCGCTCCCAGGAGCGGAGGGTCTCGACCCTGACACCGATCAGCTTCGCTGCCTCACCGATCCGATACCCATCCATGGTGGCCGGAGCATACAGGTATCTCTGGTCCTTAGGACGGTCGAACCTAGGGCGAGACTTTGAGCTAAACGGCGAAGCGGATGTTCAGGATGTCGCCTTCCTGGACGACGTAGTCCTTGCCCTCGACGCGGACCCTGCCGGCTGCCTTCGCGGCATCCATCGAGCCCGCGGCGACGAGTTCGTCGTAGCCGATCACGTCAGCGCGGATGAACCCGCGCTGCAGGTCGGTGTGGATCGCGCCTGCCGCCTCCGGAGCCTTCGCCCCCGACCGAACCTCCCAGGCCCGCGTCTCGTCCTCGCCGGTCGTCAGGAACGTGATCAGGTCGAGGGCTCGATACGAGGCGGCGATCACCGACTCGAGCCCCGGTTCCTGCACACCGAACTCCTCCAGCAGTGCGCGCGCCTCGTTCGCGTCCATCTCGGCAACCTCGGCCTCGATCGCCGCGTAGACGCCGACCGCGTCGCCGAGCTCGGGTGGAACCGACGTTCCCTCCTCGAGGTTCGCGACGACGACCTCAGGTTTCAGCGTCAGAGGCGCGATCCCGCGAAGGTGCCGCAGCAACTCCTCGTCCAGCCCGGCTTCGCGCAACGACACCTCGCCGTCGAGCGCCTTCTTCGCCGCCTCCAAGGCCTCGACCTCGGGCCCGGGCTTACCACGGGCCTTCTTCACGGCCTTGTCCAGCGCCGAGTCGATCACCGCGAGGTCGGCCAGCAGCAGATCGGCTCGCACGTTCGCCAGCTCAGCTGTCGGTGACGCGTCGGCGCCGAAGCACCGCAGGACCACCGCCAGCGCGTCAGCCTCGCGCAGCTTCGCCACCGACTGGGCGCTCGACAGCCCGCCCACCACATCGACGAACCGGACCTGCGCAGGGACCGTCTTGCGCGACTGCTCCATGTCGGTGAGCACCGGGAGCCGCGGGTCGGGCACCGGGACGACCGCGACCGTGGCCTGCCCGCCTTGCGACCCGGCGTGCGTCAGCGCCGTGAACAGGGTCGATCGACCCGAGAACGACGCGCCGACGAGCCCGATGTCCTTCACGCGGTCACGCTAACAGCGCGACCTTCCTGGACCGACCGGTCCCCACGGCATCAGCCGGATGGCCCATACGAACCGCCTTCCGGCCAATGGCGCGGCCCCCGCGTGATAACCGATGCTCCAACCGAGACCGGATCCGGCCGGGGGCGCCGCCAGACCCGCCCTCGGCCGACCGGCCTCTTTCCCTGGCTTGCCAGGGCTGCGCCGAGGGGGGCGCATCGTGTGAAGGGCGAGGACCCGACGGCCTCGCCCTTCACCGCTACCTGGGGAAGATCAGCTCTTGGTCTCCCAGAAGACCTTCGCAACCTCGTCGACCGCGTCGAGCAGCTTCTGGCCCTGCGCGGGGTCCTCCGACTTCTTCGCGTTGCCGGCTTCCTTCGTCGCGTTCCAGAAGAGCTCGTGCAGGTTGGGGTGCTTCTCCACGTGCTCCGGCTTGAAGTAGTCGGTCCACAGCACCCACAGGTGGTGCTTCACGAGGTCGGCGCGCTGCTCCTTGATGCTGATCGCCCGCTCCTTGAAGATCGGGTCGTCGCTGCCCTGGTACTTCTCTTGACACGCCTTGACCGACTCGGCCTCGATGCGCGCTTGCGCCGGGTCGTAGACACCGCACGGAAGGTCGCAATGCGCGTGAACCGTGCGGCGGGGTGCGAGGATGCGATGCAACATGGACCAACCCCCTCCTTCTGACGTTCCCGAAGAACGAGCCTCGGACGAGACCGCCGAGGAACAGCCGGAAACGGCATCCTATCGCCGGCCCGGCAAACGGGTGTCGGGGATCGCGGCGGCGGGGATGCTCGCGGCCGGCGCGGCGCTGGCATTCATGCGATACCGCCCGGCGCGGATCGCGATCGAGGGGGTGTCGATGGCACCCATCCTCGTGCCGGGCGATTGGGCGCTCGTGGTGACGCCGGAGCGCTTCCACCGCGACGACGTGGTCGTCGTGGAGCACCCGCAGCGACCGGGCTACGAGATCGTCAAACGCCTGGTCGGCGTGCCGGGCTCAACGGTCGGTGGGCGTGTGCTCGCCGACGACGAGTACTGGGTGGAAGGCGACTTCGCACACCGCTCGACCGACTCGCGGGAGTTCGGCCCCGTGTCGCGGGAGAACCTCAAGGCCAAGGTCGTGTTGGTCTACTGGCCTCTCGAGCGTCGCCGCCTCGTGCGCTAACGCGACGACCTCATCGCCCCGCAGCGCTCGCCGATACCACTCTTACGATGAAGCCGATGCAGCCTCCTCCGCCCGATGAGTCGGAGCGCCCCGATCTCGGGGTGCCGCCGCGGCCGGACGTCGGCTGGCACCTCCTGCCGCCGATGGTCCCGATGCGACGCCGTCGCCGGGGCGGCGCGCTCGCGGTGGTCGCGATCCTCGCTGCCCTCGCCGTCATCGCCTCGATCGGTGGGCTCGGCAACGTCTTGGACCAGACCGCTCGTCCGAAGGGGTCATCGGATGAGTACCGCTTCCTCGCCTTCGCCAACGGCAAGCCCGTTCGATGGAACCCCTGCCAGCCGATCCACTACGTCGTGAACGTCCAGGAAGCGCCGGCGGGTTCGTTCGAAGACGTGCAGGAGGCGGTCGGTCGGGTCTCCGCCGACACCGGCATCCGCTTCATCTTCGACGGCTCGACCCAGGAGGTCCCGCAGGCGGATCGATCACCGTTCCTGCCGCAGGTGTACGGAGACCGGTGGGCGCCCGTCGTCATCGCGTGGGCTTTCGAGAACCAGACGACGATCCCGTTCCAGCAGGGCGATGACCACTACGCGGCGGTCGCGAAGCCGTTGGCCCCGCCCGACGGGACCCCCCAGTTCGTGAGCGGTTGGGTGGTGATCAACGCTGCCGACCACAACCCGCCGGGTTGGGGCTCTCCCTCTGATCAAGGCCCGACCGTGCTGCACGAGCTCGGCCACGTCATGGGGCTGGATCACGTGAACTCCCAGGCGGAACTGATGGAGCCCTCGGGCGGCTACATGACGGACTTCGGCCCAGGTGATCTGGCGGGGCTCGAGCGTCTCGGCGCGGACCAGGGGTGTCTCAACACCCCGCCGGTCCCGTGAGGCCTTGCCTATCCGCGCAGGTCAGGGGTACCCTTGTTGCAACTGCAATGGTTCGAACACGTGAAGCTGGCGTCGTGGCGGCGATGATCCCCGACCGCATCTGCGGCTGTTCCTGACCACAACGGAACAGCGCGCTCCTGCGCGTCCACGCACCAGCCGTTCCTCACATATCTCCTGGAGGTTCTTCGCCATGAGCACCACCGTGATCACCGTCGACGCCCGCGGCCAATCGTGCCCGGGGCCGCTCGTCGCGCTCGCCAAGTCGCTGAAGGGGTCGCCGGACGGCCTGACCTTCGAGCTGCTCGCGACCGACCCCGGCTCGAAGTCCGACGTGCCGTCGTGGGCCGAGCTCTCCGGGAACGAGCTCGTGAGCGCCGAGACGCTCGATGACGGCTCGTTCCGGTACCTCGTCCGACGGGGGGCGTGAGATGGCGGTCACCGAAGACCGGATCGATGCGGCAACCTTGACCGACCTGTTGCAGCGGGTCGAGGCGCTCGAGGCCGAGCAGTCGAAGTCCGTCAAGAAGAAGAACAAGATGACGATCATCGCGTGGGGCGGTCAGCTCGACCGGATCTGGCCGACGACGATCCTCGCGACGACCGCCGCCGCCAGCGGCATGGAGGCGACCGTCTTCTTCACGTTCTGGGGCCTGTTCGCGATCGTGAAACCGGGCGTGCGCATCACCGGCGAGAACTGGATGCAGAAGATGATGTCGGTGATGAACCCCGGCTCCGCCGACAAGGCGAAGCTCTCGCACTACCAGTTCATGGGCGCCGGGCCGGCGATGTTCAAGAAGCTGGCCGACCAGCACAACGTCGCGAAGCCCGATGAGCTGATCACGCTGGCGCAGGAGCTCGGCGTGAAACTGATCCCGTGCCAGATGACGATGGATCTTCTCGGGCTGAAGCGCGAGGACCTGCTCGACGGCCTCGAGGAGCCGATCGGCGCCGCGACCGCGATCCGGGAGATGCGCGAGGCTGCCGTGCCGCTGTTCATCTAGCCCTTGCGAGCGTCGATGTTCAGGCGCACGTAGTCGATCAACGGCTCGCCGAGCTCCTTGGCGACGCCCCGGACGAGCTCATCGGCGTCCTCGGGTGAGCGCTTCGCGACCTCGCCGCTGAGGATCACCGTTCGGAGGTAAGGCTCGAGCTCGTCCGGCGGCAGCTCGACGGGAGCCTCCTGCAGCCACGTCTCGATGTCGACGAACCCCTCCGCTTCCAGACGCGTCCAGGTCTCCTCGGGCGTCGGATAGATCTTCGATGCTGCCAGGTCGATGCCCACGGCGCGCTCGGCCGCCGCGTTGACGCGCTCCAGGTTGCCCCAGCCGCCGCACTGCGCGACCAACTGGCCGCCGGTCTTCAGCACGGCCGCGAGGTTCGCGAACAACCGATCGTGGTCGGGCACCCAATGGAACGTCGCGGTGGACACGATCGCGTCGACGGGGTCGATCGGGATCGGATCCATCAGGTCGTGGGTGAGATAGGTCATGCGATCGGAGCCCAGCCGCTCGAGCGCCTTCGCGATCATCGACGGCGAGGCGTCGAGCGCGATCACGTGGCCGTTGGGAAGCCGGTCGCGAAGCGCCTCGGTGACCTGTCCCGTGCCGCAGCCTGCGTCCAACACCGTTTCGTCGCCAGGGAGCTCGAGCCGACCGAGCACCTCGAGGCCCCAGCCGGTCATCGGGATCTGCAGCCGGTCGTAGGTGGCGGCATCCCAGTCGTGCGGCATGGCGCCAGGCTAGTCGCGCGGCGCGCTAGCCGGGCCGCCGGGTCGGGGCCCGCGGCGTTTCGGCGATCACGACGTCGACCTCGGTTTCGTCCGGGTCCGGCACGGCGACGACGGACGCGTCCTTGGCCACGACCCGCTCGTCGCGCAGCGCCTTGTACCACCCGGGCTCGTACGCGAGCGCGCGGCAGTCGTCGCAATCCTCGCGGGTGCCCGGTTCATGGTCGGAGTGCGCCATCGGCTCAGCCTCCACCGCGGCGAGGACCGTTGCAACGACTCACGGCAGGTACTGCTGGGCGATCTTCGTGACTTCGCCGCCCTCGATGGTGATCCACCACCACGAGATCTCCTTCGGCGGGAGATCCGACTGCTGCGTCTCGCCCATCCACCCGAGGAACTGCGACTCGTGCGCCTTCACGAGCTGGCAACAGGTGCCCTCCGGCAGGTACTTCACCCCGTAGGTGCGCGAGAGCGGTGTCAGGCGAAGCTTGTGCGAGTCGTTCACGATCAGGTAGTCGTTCGGCACGGGGGCTCCGGTCCGCGATCGGCGGCCGCTTGGTTCGCCTCGTGACCTTCGAGGACGTACGCGAGGTCCGTTCCCGCGGCCGAGCGCGTACCAGCCGCCGAACACCAGCAGCGCAAGCACGATGATCCCGATCACCAGCCCGCCGACGACGGTCCTCGCCGGTCCCGGGGGTAGGCCTGCCCGTTGGACGACATCGGTGCGCTCCTTCGCTGGGGTGGCCAGCACGATAGGGAGCGACGTTGCGATCCCGTGGAGCCGTCGAGATGGTACGAGACGCTAGTTAGCGTAGCGTACTATCATCGAAGCCGTGGAACCGACGAGAACCCCGCTCAAGGCGGCCGAGCTGGCCGGGCAGCTACGCGTCGCCGTCTGGCGCGCCGCTCGCCGGATGCGCCACGTTTCCGACGTCGAGATCTCTCCGTCGCTGCACGCAGCCCTCGGCACGGTCGAACGGCACGGCCCGATCACGGCGGGTCAGCTCGCCAGGCACGAGCACGTGCGTAAGCCGACCATGACCCGCACGATCCGGGAGCTGGTCGAGCGCGACCTGATCGAGCGGCTTCCCGATCCCCTCGACGGCAGGGTCACGTGGCTGAAGGTCACGCCGGCCGGGAAAGCGCTGATCCACAACGCGCGGCGCCGGACCGATGTCTACCTGACCAAGCGCCTCCAGCGGCTGAGCCCGGAGGACCGGGAGACCTTGCAGCGGGCCGCCGAGATCCTCGACGAGCTGGCCGAGCGGGGTGAGGCCGAGTGAGTCCGCTGGGCGCGATCAAGCGCACGTTCACGTCGGCGCGCCAGTCGCGCAACTTCCGATTGTTCCTGAGCGGACAGTTCGTGTCCGCGATCGGGACGTGGATGAACTTCACGGCCACCGGGTGGCTCGTGTGGCAGCTGACCCGCAGCGGCTCGGCGCTCGGGATCAACTCCGCCTTGCAGTTCGGGCCGATGTTGCTCCTCGGCGCGTTCGGCGGGGTCCTCGCCGATCGCTTCGACAAGCGGCGCATCCTGCTGACGACCCAGAGCCTGTACGCCATGGTGTCGATCACGCTGGCGGTGCTCGTCGCCACGAACGTGATCGAGCTGTGGATGGTCTTCTGCCTGTCGATCGTCTCGGGGTTGATCACGGCGATCGACAACCCGTCGCGGCAGAGCTTCTACGTCGAGATGGTCGGCGAGTCCTCGCTCACGAACGCGGTCAGCCTGAACAGCGCGGCGTTCACCGGCGCGCGCGTGGTCGGTCCGGCGATCGCCGGGCTCGTGATCGCGTCCGCCGGTATGGCGTGGTGCTTCGGCCTCGACGCGGCCTCGTTCCTGTTCGTTCTTGCGGCACTGCTCGCGATGCGCCCGGCCGAGTTCCACCGGCAGCCGCGCTCGACGCGGGAGCGCGGGCACCTCATGGCGGGCCTCCGGTACATCTGGACGACGCCGGAGCTTCGCCGTCCGCTCGTCGTGCTCGCGGTGATGTTCACCTTCGTCTTCAACTGGCAGGTCTTGATGCCGCTGCTGGCGGAGGTCACGTTCAACGCCGGCCCGCGCGAGTTCGGGCTGCTGTCGGCGGCCGCGGGGGTCGGCGCGTTCATCGGCGCCGTGACGACCGCCCACGCCAACCGCGTGCCCGTCATGAACAGCTTGCGCACCTTCTGCGTGTTCGTCGGGTTGTCGATGTTCCTCGTGGCGATCGCACCGACCCTGCCCCTCGCGATGGTCGCGATGGTGCCGCTCGGCTACGCGGCGATGTGCTTCATGATCACCGGCAACACGATGCTGCAGCTGAACGCGCGTCCGCAGGCGCGGGGGCGCGTCATGGCGCTGTACGGGATCGTCTTCCTCGGCTCGACCCCGATCGGTGCGCCGATCGCCGGATGGCTGGGGCAGGTGCTCGGCCCTCGGCTCGAGTTCGCGGTGATGGGAGTCGTCGCGATCGCCGTCGGAGCGGGGATCGCGCTGCTGATGCGCCGCACGCAACCCGCCCCTGAGCTCGAGGTGCAGCCCAGCGGCGCGCGGATCGCCGCCCGCTAGCCTTCCCGCTCCCGCAGCACGGTCCAGCCGGGCGCCTTCGTGGCCTTCCGCACGTCGATCACGCTGCCGTCCTGCAGCTCGAGCCGGTAGCCCACCGCGCTCGCGGCGAGCACCTTGACGGGTTCGGCTGCCGCCCCCCACCGCAGCGATGTCGGCAGGCCCGCCTCATCGATCGTGAGGTCGATCTGCGCACGGTGCGAGACGAGCCACGGGAGCACCGGCGTCCACAGCAAGAACACCCCACCGACGATGATCAGCATCCACGCCGGGCTGAGGACGGGGAACGTGAGCACCGCGATCACGGCAGCGACGATCCGCGCGAGGTTGTAGATCACGTCGTAGACGGAGAACACCCGGCCGCGGAACCCGTCCGGAAGCGATTCTTGCACCATCGTGTCGACGGCGATCTTCTTCCACGCGAAGGTAAGCCCGAGGATCGCGGCCACGAACAAGATCACCGGTCCTTCCACCGCGACCGAGGCACCGATCAACGTCAGACCACCGACGAGGAACCCGAGCGAGACGATGCGCTCCTTCGGCAAGACGTTCTCGAGATAGCCGCCGCTCGCGATGCCGAGCAGCACCCCGACGCCGCCGGCGAGCAGCAGGTTCGAGAACGACGCGACGCCCTCACCGAGCTCCTCCCGGAAGACCACCAGCGCGAGCGTCAGCATGATCCCCTGGCCGACCTGGTCCAGGCCGATGGACGCCACCGGTCCGATCGCGTGCGGCGTGCGGAACATCGCGCTCGCGCCGTCGGCCGTCTCGAAGAAGATCCGCCGCACGGCGTGACGCAGGAGTTCGGGTGATCCTTCGATGACCATCGGCGCAAGGTCGGACGACATGCGGCCCGCGATCAGCGACGCCGCCAGCCACGCGCCGGCGCCGATCAGCACGACCGTGGTGGAGCCGATCGCGTCGGCGATGTGGCCCCCCACGAACGCGCCGGCTAGCAACGCGAGGGTGCCGCCCACCGTCGCCACCGCGTTGGCGGTGAGGAGGTCCTCGGCCGGCACGAGCCGCGGGACGACCGCCGAGGCGGCGGACAGCTGGAACCGGTTGATCGACAGCACGGCGAGCACGCCGACGTAGAAGAAGATCTTGGTCGGCCAGTGCAGCGGATCGAACAGCGCGAGCGGCACGATCGCGATCTTCAGCAGGGGTGCGATCGTCAGGATCTGGCGCCGTGACCAGCGGTCGATGAACACCCCGACGAACGGGCCGACCAGCGTGAACGGCACGATCGTCACGACGCTCGCGGCGAGCAGGCCCCGCGCGGTGTTCTGTTGGTCGGGGTTGAAGACGACCGAAGCGACGAGCGCCGCCTGGAAGATCCCGTCGCCGCCCTGTCCGGTCAGTCGGATCCACAGCAGCTTGCGGAAGTCGTGCGCTCGAAGCGCGGAGCGCGCTCGCGTGAGCGTCCCGGACCGGGTCTGGGGCGCGCTCATGCGACGCAGCTTACGGGCGAGTCGTTCGCCGCCCGGCAGCGCTCAGTCGATCGAGGCCCAGACCACGAGACACCCGAACACGAGCGCCACGACGAGGACGGCGATCACCGTGAAGCGCCACGTGCCCCGGTTCGGCCCTGAGTGCGCTTCGAGCGGGTTCGGCTTCCCCGGGGTCACGACGAGATGTCCACCTGCACCGGGGCGCGATCGGTCACCTCGAGGCGAGCGCCGCCGGCGGCGAACTCCTCCACCAACTGCCGCGCTTCCTCGTCGGTGAACTGCACCGGCGGGCTCTTCATGAAGTAGGCGCTCGGGCCGATCACCGGGCCGCCGATCCCACGGTCTTTCGCGAGCTTCGCGCACCGCAGCGCGTCGATGATCACGCCGGCCGAGTTGGGTGAGTCCCAGACCTCGAGCTTCATCTCGATCGTGAGCGGCACGTCGCCGAAGTTGCGGCCCTCGAGTCGGATCATCGCCCACTTGCGATCCTCGAGCCACGGCACGTGGTCGCTCGGACCGATGTGGATGTCCTCCTTCGGCAGGGGCACGTCCAGTTGCGACTGGACCGACTGCGTCTTGGAGATCTTCTTGGACGTCAGGCGCTCCTTCTCGAGCATGTTCATGAAGTCCATGTTGCCGCCGAAGTTCAGCTGGTACGTCCGGTCCAGCGCCACGCCGCGGTCTTCGAAGAGCTTGGCGAGCACGCGGTGGGTGATCGTCGCGCCGACCTGCGACTTGATGTCGTCGCCGACGATCGGCACGCCGGCCTGCTCGAACTTCTTCGCCCACACCGGGTCGCTCGCGATGAAGACGGGCAGCGCGTTCACGAACGCGACGTTCGCGTCGATCGCGCACTGGGCGTAGAACTTGTCGGCTTGCTCCGACCCGACGGGCAGGTAGGAGATCAGGAC
>JBKPRM010000299.1:0-11570 GCA_046734555.1 Actinomycetota bacterium
GATGTCGAGCTCCCGCCACGCGGAGACCTGGAACGTCAGCTCACGGACGACCCAATCGCCGATCCGCTCGATCAGCCCGAGCTCTTCGGCGAGCGGGATGAACTCGTTCGGCGGGATCACGGTGCCATCTGGCTCGATCCAGCGGATCAGCGCCTCGACGCCGACCATCGTCCCGTCCGCCAGGTCGACGATCGGCTGATAGTGCAACGTCCAGCGCTGCGCGTCGACGGCCTTGCGCAGGCGCGTGACGAAATGCAGTCGCGCGCCGGGATCGGCGTCCACGCCGCCGGACATGACGTAAGCCGCGCCACCCGTGCGCTTGGCCTCGAACATCGCCGACTCGGCGTTACGGATCAAGCCGGCGACGTCGTCGGCGCCGCGCGGGAACAGCCCGATCCCGACGCCGGCGCTCAGGTAGATCTCGGTGCCGTCGACGTCGAACGGCTCGCCGAACGCCTCGATGATGCGCTGCCCGACCGACTCCGCGCGGAGCACCGCGCCGTCGGGGCCGGTGTCGTCGCGATCGAGGTCGGCGAGCAACAACAGGAACTGGTCGCCGCCGCGCCGCGCGACGAGGTCGGTTTCGCGGGTCGCCTCGCGCAACCGATCCGCGACCGCCACGAGCAGCCCGTCGCCGGCGGCGTGGCCGAGCGAGTCATTCACCAGGCGGAAATCGATCAGATCGACGCACAGGACGGCGACGGCGCCATCGTGGCGCCGGGCGCGGGCGACCGACAGCTCGAGCAGCTCCTCGAACATCTCGCGGGAGGGCAGCCCCGTCAGCTCGTCGTGGTAGGTGCGGAACGCCGCCTGGTCGTCGGCCGCCCGGCGCGCGGTGATGTCGACCATCACGCCGTGCGAGTACGCGATCTTGCCGCGATCGTCGCGGACGACCCGCGCCTCGTCGTAGACCCAGACGATGTGACCGTCGCGATGGACCATGCGGTACTCGAGCCGGTACGGCTCGCCGGTTTCGTTATGCCGGACGTTCTCGGCGAGGGCCCGAGCACGGTCGTCGGGATGCAGCAGCCGCGGCCACAGCTCGGGATCGTTCATCCACTCCTCGACCGTGTAGCCGACCAGCTCCTCGATCTGCGGGCTCACGTAGACCGAGCTCGCGACCTCGTCGGGCGAGTCGATGTAGCTGATCAGCGGGCCCTCTTCGACGATCGTGCGATACAGGTCGTCGCGGAGCACGCGCTCGTCGAGGATCCGCTCGCGAACGATGGACTCACCGACGGCGGTCGACAGTTCGCGCAGGAGCGCCCCGACGTGGGGGCCCCACTCGCGCTCGGTCGCGACATCGCATCCGACGTACCCCCACCAAACGTCGCCCTCGAACACCGGTACCAGCCAGATCGTCGCTGCACCCTCGGCCTGCAGGGCGGCACGCGTCGGCTCCTCGAGCTCCGAGACAGGCGCGACGACCGGCTCGCCCCGCCCCAGGACGTCGATCCAGGACTGGAACTCGGGGAAGTACGGCCGCAGGTGCATATCGGGTTGCTCGAAGACCGGGCGGCCTGGTGGCCGGACCCATTGCCCGAGCAGATCCATCCAGAGTCGCCCGTCGGGGCCCCGGAGGTTCTCGAAGACGTAGCACCGGTCGCAGTCGAGAGCGACGCCGACCTGGTGCAAGGCAGCGGGTAGTCGCGCCTTCCAGTCATCACCAGCCAGCAGCGCGCGGGGATCGACCCCGGCCGCGCCTCGACCGGCCCCCGGCTCCTCGGTCGCTGCCATACCGATAGGGCATCGGTCCGCGGCGACCACGGCTGAAGGTTCGGAGCCGCTGCGCGCGAAGGAGGTTCGGCCGCCCTGTTACCCTGGGCAGCCATGCCGGACTACCGCGAAGTGATCCACGAGCGCCTCTACGTGAAGGTGCCGGGCGGCGACTCCCTCCGCAAGACCGCCGCCTCCCGCTTGAAGCACTTGCTGGCCAACGGATGGCGCGAGGTCGAGCGCAACCAGACGCCGGAGTACATCCAGGTGCGGTTCGAGCGCACGGGTCACGCCCCCATGAAGGCTCGCCTGCCGAAGAAGGGGCCGGAGATCCGGGACACGCGCCGGCCCCGCCGGGACAATCGGGGCGGCCCCGGCGGCCGCCGTTGACCGAACATCCTTCGGTCTGAGCCGTGTCTTTCCGGACGTTTCCGCGATATCATCAGCGGTAACCCCAGAGATGTTCCGCTGCGCGGCGGGAGGATGACGCCGCGTCTTCGTGTCCAGGTCTTCGCGTCCAGGAGGTGTTCAACGTGAGCGTGGAGTTCCATCCGCAGCCGTCCAACGTCCGTCCCAGCCATCGCGAGGCCAACGCCCACGCCGGCGACCAGCCCTTCACCTACCCCCTGGTACGCGAGTACATCGAGCCTGACTGGACGAGGCTCCCCGCCTACCGGGACGTCACGAAGGAGCAGTGGGAGTCGGCCCAATGGCAGCGCGCCCACACGGTCAAGAACCTCAAGGAGTTCAAAGAGGCCCTCGGCGAGCACCTGACCGACGAGCTCTACGCCGACATCGAGCGCGACCAGCAGGAGCGCGCCACGATGTCGATGCTGATCCCGCCGCAGATGATCAACACGATGATCGAGTCGGATCTCTACGCCGACCCGGTCCGCCGGTACATGGCTCCGGCGTACTCCGAGCGAGAGCACGAGTGGCCGAGCCACCCGTTGTCGAGCCGCGACTCGCTGCACGAGGCGGACATGTGGGCGGTCGAGGGGCTCACCCACCGGTACCCGACCAAGGTGCTCGCCGAACTGATCCCGACCTGTCCCCAGTACTGCGGTCACTGCACCCGGATGGACCTCGTCGGCAACGACACGCTGCAGGTCCTCAAGTACAAGTTCGAGATGAAGCAGAACGACCGTTGGGATGCGATGCTCGACTATCTGCAGAAGACCCCACAGGTGCGCGACGTCGTCGTGAGCGGTGGCGACATGGCCAACGTGCCCGCCAAGCGGCTCCAAGAGTGGCTGTTCAAGCTGATGGACATCGAGAACATCCGGGACATCCGCATCGCCACCAAGGGGCTCATGGGGATCCCGCAGCACTTCCTGCAAGACGACGTGCTCGCGGCCTACGAGGCGATCGCGACGCGCGCGCGCGAGCGCGACAAGGACGTCGCGCTGCACACGCACGTGAACGCGGCTCAGCAGGTGACGCCGCTCGTCGGCACGGCCGTGCGGAAGCTCCTCGACATGGGGTTCCGTGACGTGCGCAACCAGGGGGTGCTGCTGCGCGGGGTCAACACGTCACCGGCGCAGCTGCTCGACCTGTGCTTCACCCTGCTGGATCACGGCAAGATCCTTCCCTACTACTTCTACATGTGCGACATGATCCCCAACGCCGAGCACTGGCGGCTCTCGGTCGCCGAAGCACAGGAGCTGCAGTTCGCGATCCTCGGGTACCTGCCCGGGTTCGCCACGCCGCGCTTCGTGTGTGACGTGCCGTACGTGGGCAAGCGATGGGTGCACATGCTCGACGAGTACGACCACACACGCGGGATCAGCTACTGGCGCAAGAACTACCGTACGGGGATCGAGACCGAGGACCCCGAGGCGCTCACGCGCCGCTACCACTACTACGACCCGATCTACACGTTGCCCGAGGAAGGGCAGGCGTGGTGGCGGGGCGAGATCGCACGCGGTATCGACGACCTGCTCGCGGATCTGGCCGCGCAACAGGGCATCCCGATCGACGCCTGAGCCCCGCCTACCAGGCGGTCTCGAACGAGCGGCGCTTCCGCTTGCGTTCAGCTGCGAGCGCCAGGGCCGCCCGCGCGATAGCCGCTTGATCCGCCGCGTCGGGCTCTCGCTCGACGGGGACCGCCATCCCGAACAGCCGGCAGAACGTCTCCACGACGTCGACGCCCGGCTCGACGATCTGCAGCACCGCGTCCACCTCCAGCGGGTCGGCCGTGCGCGGGGCATCGACCGACCAACCCGACAGCGCCTGCGCCGTCCGCTGCCGCCAGCCCGCGTAGCTCGGCCCGATCCCGCACCGCGCGACCGCGTCGGTCGCGGCCTCGGGCGCCGAGGCCGGATCGAACCCGAGCAGGAAGGGGATCTCTTTCTGTTCGCGGGCCGCGGCCACACCGTAAGCGAACCCGTCTCCCCGCCACATCCCGAGCGCGGCGCCGACCTGATCCGCGGTGCTCCGGACGAGCTGATCGAGCGCGACGATCTCATCGAGAACCAGCAGGTGGCCTCCGCGCCAACCCTTCCCGATGGGCAGGCTGGATGACAGGGACGCGCTGAGCGACGCCCCCGCCTGATCGCGGAACGCCAGCCATCGCTGCTGCATGACCCTTGAAGTGTCGTACACGAGGAGGGCCTTCTTGAGGAAGCTGGCTACTTCCCCGTGAGGCGCCTCGCGAGGACCGCGAGCAGGGCGAGGGATCCTATGAACAGGAGCACACCGAGGAAGAACCAGCCTTTCCCGGTGACGCCCGCGTCGAGCCGATCGGAAGGATCCCCACCCACGGTCGGGTGCGGCGGCACGGACGGCTCGGGTGCCTGCCGGAGTCGGAAGGCCGGCACGCCGCCGACCCGGTCGCAGGCACCCCCGTCGCGAACGAAGACGCTCCACCGCGCGCGCCGCACGCTTTCCGTCCCGTTCGCGGCCTCGCCGAGCAAGATCCGGCCGGGCACGGTGATCTCGACGGTCCGGTCCTCGACCGTGGGCGGGTTGAACGGCGTGTGCCCGCGCCCGTGGAGCCAGACGATGTCGATCGGATGATCGGATGCGGCGGCGTCCCACCGGACGATCCGATTCATGCCGCGCTCGTCGCCGAGCGTGGCCGGGGGGAGCCGTGGATCGCGCACCAACACGTCGATCCGCAGCGGCGCTCCTCGCCGATCGGGAACGACGACCGGCGACGCGAACGTCACGCGCCAGACCGCTGCCGTCCCGAGCTCGTCGGAGAGACCATCGACGGAGACGACGTCGGCCACTGGATCCACGACCGGCGTCCCCGACGCGCACGACACCACGTCTCCCCGGCGATCCGACGTCGCTGCGACGAGCATCGGCACAGCGACCAGCACGGCCAACGCGCCGATCCGGCTCACGGACCGGGGCAGTCGAGCTCTCGAAGCTTCGGAACGTCCAGCCGTGGCGGCTGCGTGAAATCGAAAGCACCGGCCAGCGGCGACGCTTGCGCGTCGCGGTCGGTCATCGGCTTCAGCCCGTGCAGCTCCTCGATGAAACGCAGCACGCTCGAGAACTCATAGACCGTCGAGTCGATCGACCCGCCGTCCCGGTTGTCGCCCGCCACCGTGTAAGGCGAGATGATCAGAGCGGGCGTTCGCGGCCCCAACCCCATGACGTCGTAGTGGGGCGGCACGACATGGTCGTAGAACCCGCCGAAGTCGTCCCACACGATGACGACGGCCGTGCTCCTCCACGCCTTCGAGTCGAACAGGGCGTTGAGGTACTCAACCGTCCAGTTCTCTCCCCGGCAGATGTTGACGTCGCCGCCTGGGTGCTCGTTCGGATCGCCCTCGGGCGGGATCAGCCACGAGACGGCGGGCAGATCGTTGGACGCGATGTCGGTGAGGATCGTCGAGGGATCCTGCACGTGATCCCACTCCGGTCCGAACCGCACGTGTCGGATCGCCTGCAGCGCGTTCATCCACTGGTTCGGCATCGCGTAGTACTTCCAGCTCACGCCGGCCTTCTCGAGCTGGTCGGGCAGCACCTTGATGTTGATGCACGTCGGCGTGTCGACCCAGTACGCGTAGATCTTGAACGGGTTGGCGGGATCGTCGAGGAAATGCTCCTCGAGGTCCATGATCGTTTTCGTGTCCTTTGACGTGAGGTCCTCGATCGGGAACCGACGGGTGTGCTCCGACGGGTCGTCGCAGTAGTTGCCCGGCGTATCGACGGTCGTCTTGTTGTCGACGATCCCGTAGGACTGCGCTGCGACGGTGTACAGGTGCTCGGGGAACGTCGGGCCGTACATCGACG
Organism: Actinomycetota bacterium; assembly: GCA_046734555.1. GTDB lineage: Bacteria > Actinomycetota > UBA4738 > UBA4738 > HRBIN12 > AC-51. The sequence continues at coordinate 5,965 of JBKPRM010000299.1, forward strand.
TGAAGAAGTGGTCGGCCAGCACGAACCGGTCGGCGAGCGCCCAGTACGCGGGCAACGTCGAGCGGTCGAACTGCGTGTAGCCGGTGAGATCGTCGCCGTAGGTGACGCAGTTGAATCCGTTCATCGCACCGCCGTTGATCGCGGTCAAGCCCGGCGCGAACGCGTGCCCCAGGTCATGTGGGTACACGTACGGCGCGTCGGTGAGCTTCACGGTGGAGCCCGGCGCGAACCCGTTGTCGCAGTTCAGCGTCTTGCCGCGCGTCGCGCCGTCTGCCCCCGGGTATCTCCCGAAGTAGTTATCGAAGGTGTGGTTCTCCTTCACCAGGAAGATCACGTGCTTGATCGGGTTCGTGCCCGGCGTGATCGTCGCGGTCGGCGAGCCTGTCGTCGTCACGCTCGCGCCGACGCTCGAGCTCGGCGCCGCGACGTTGCCGGTGGCGCCGCTCGGCCAGAGCTCCCAGACCCCGACCAACAGGACGACCACCACGAACGTGACGACCGCACGGCGACGGGCGATCTGCGCGGGGGTCGGCCGCCGGAGGCGAGATTCCCGGATGATCGGCGGCCGGCTCTGCACCGCGCGAGTCTACCCCTCGGTTTCTGGCGCCAGATCGGCAAGCACGGCGCGAGCGCGCGCCAATAGCCGCTGCTCGTCGGGCGTGCGCGCGAGGTTGTCGAGCTGCAACGCATCCGACGTGCGATACAGCTCCTCGAAGCCGTCGGCGTTGTCCACGTAGAGGTACCGCGACGTGATGACGCCCTGCCACGGCGGAGCGAAATCATCGCCACCCCAATCCAGGAACACGCCGCGACGCCGGGGCAGCGCTTGCGACCGCAGCGCGGGGACGAGACTGATGCCGTCTTGCGAGAGACCCGGCTGCACACCGGCGAGCGCGGCGATCGTGCCCGCGAGATCGACGTTCGAGACGAGGTCATCGACGGTGCCGGCTGACGCCCACGGGGTACGGATCGCGAACGGGACGCCGATCGAGGGCGTGTACGGATAGCGCTTCCCGTCGAGGCGGTGCAGCCCGAGGGTGTAGCCGTTGTCCGTCAGGAAGATGATCACGGTGCGATCGAGCTCGCCACGGGCGTCGACCGCCGCGACCAGCTGTTCGAACCAGTCGTCGACGGTCAGCAGCATGGCGCGCTCGTTGCGGTCGTCCTGGATGTACGCCTGCCGGTCGGCCTCGGTCTTCGGCACCAGCTGCTGCACGTAGGCCGGCTTGCCGGTGACATCGTTCATCGCCCGCAGCGACGGGAACGAGGGCTGCACATCGTCGAACGAACCCGCATACGCCGGGGACGGGACCCACGGGAGGTGTGGCGCGTTCGGACTGAAGTAGAGGAACCAGGGTCGGTCCATCGGTGCTTGCTGCACGAAGCGGACGGCTTGGGCGCCGAGCACATCGGTCGCGTAGTCCTGCGGCGCCGAACCGAAGTGCCGCTCGAGGACCTGGTCGACGACCTCGTAGTCGTAGTACGCGGTCGACTCGTCGGCGTTCTCCTTCGCGAACCAGCGATCCCACCCGGGCGGGATGAAGGGGGCACGACCCCACGGGTAGAAGTTGAGGTACTTGCCCACGAGTCCGGTCTCGTAGCCCGCGTCGTGCAGCCACACCGGAAGCGTGTTCGTGTCGTCGAGGTTCACTCCCTGGTCGTTATCGCGCACGTTCGTCTGCGTGTCGAAGCGGCCCGTCAGGATCGTCGCCCGCGAGGGGCAGCACAGCGGCGTTGAGACGACCGCGTGCGGGAACCACAGCCAATGCCCGTTCGGATCCTCCAGCTGGGATTGGAACCAGGGCATCGCGGGCGGATCCGCGGGCAGCGTATCGAGCGTTTGGTCGTCGGTGAGCACGAGCAACACGTTGGGTCGCGGGTCCGGCGTGACCGGTCGCGACGATGGCCGAGCGAGCGCCGCTGCGACGATCGCCGCGACGGCGACCGAGAACGCGACGGCCCGCCTCAGGATCGCTCCTTCCGCACCTTCCAGATGTGCTCAGCGGGAAAATCACGTGCCCAGTCGAACGTGACGTAGTCGCCGTGCGGCGACGTCGCGCCCTCCCGCGGACGCAGCTCGATCAAGGCGTCGATCGCGAGCCCGTTCTCGCGGAACAGGGCGATCCACTCCCCGTACGGGAGCTGGAACTCCGGACCGGGGTCCGACGGGTCCCACACCATCCGCCGGTTCGCGAAGTACGGCCGCAGCAGCTCACGTCCTGGTGGGCCTTCGATCATCGGCCACGTCACCCAGATGAACGGCGTCGACATGTTGAAGACGAACCGTCCGTCCGGTCGCAGCACCCGTGCCACCTCGGGGACGGTGATCGCCGGGTCGGTGAACGCCACCGCGCCGTGGTCGCAGAACACCAGGTCGAAGCTCGCATCGGCGAACGGCAACTCCTCGACGTTGCCGCGGACGAGCGGGAACCGGATACCGGTCGTGTCCATGTTGGGCGCGGCTGCGGCGAGCTGATTCGCGCTGATGTCGACGCCAACCACGCGCGCGCCCGCTCTCGCGACACGGATGCCGAACTGCGCCGCCCCGCATCCGAGCTCGAGCGCGTCCACCCCGGCGACGTCGCCCAGTACGCGCACCTCGCTCTCCGGCGTCTGCCAGATCCCCCAGCCGAACGTGCTCCAATCGTTCAGCACCTCCCGCCCGCGTTCTTGATAGGCCTCGCTTTCGGCCTCCCAGCTCGCGAGGTTCGCGCGAACGTCGTCGCGGGTCATCGGTCGAGCCAGCCGCCGGTCGTGCCGTTCGCATCGGCCACGATGCCGGCGGCGATCGACAGCGCGATCCCCTCCGCGTCCTTGCGACCGAGGTCGAGCCCGACCGGTGCGTGGATCCGCGCGATGACGTCGTCGGGAACACCGAGCGTGCGGAGTGCGTCGAGATGACGGGCCACGTGGCGCCGCGAGCTCATCATGCCGACGAAACGCGCGGGGGAACGCGCGGCCTGCGCGAGCATCTCGCTCGCGTAGGGCGCGTCGTGGTCGGTCAGGACGACGGCGTCGCGCTCGGTGAGCGCGACGCCGTCGAGCGAGGTCAGCACCGGCTCGTCCCCCGCCGCGACGCGTTCGCGTCGCGGCTCCACGATCACCACGTCGTACCCCAACCCCCGAAGCTGGCGCCGCAGCGCGCGCGCAACGTCGGTCGCCGACACGGCGAACGCGCGCGGCGGCGCTCGATGCGGTTCGAGGTAGACCTCGACGTCGCCGTCATCGTGATGCAGCACGCGGGTCGTCGGCTCGCCCGCCGCGAGCGCCTCGGCGGCGGCCGCGATCGCTTGCTCGTCGAACTCCGCACACCCCAGCGTGCCGTGTACCTCGCCGCCCGGCACGATCGACAGCTGCATCCCGATGCGGCACGGCGGCGCGCCGGCGACGACCTTCACCGCCGTGACGTCGACCTCGTCCCGTCGTGCCTCATCTCCGGAACGCGCGGCGTGCGCGTGCCCGGTGGGATGCTCCCCCGTCGCGCCGCCCGCGAGCTCGATCGCGTGCGGCAGGACCGGGAGCACCGCCTCGAGGGACTCGCGAACGCCTGCCGGAGAACCGGGGAGGTTCACGACGACCGCGTCCCCGATCGTCCCCGCGGTCGCGCGCGACAGCGCGGCCATGGGCGTGCGCCTCAGACCGCTGGTGCGCATCAGCTCGGCGAGCCCGGACGCCTCGCGCTCGAGCACCGCCCGCGTCGCCTCGGGCGTGACGTCCCGTGGGCCGAAACCGGTGCCGCCCGTCGTCACGACGAGCGCGTGTCCTTTCGCGAGCCGCGTCAACGCCGACTCGATCTCGGCTCGATCGTCCGGCACGACATCACGGGAGGACACCTCGAAACCCGCTTCGGCCAGCATCGACGCCGCTTCATCCCCGGACCCGTCGACGCGCGAGCCGTGCGTCACGCCGTCAGAGACGGTGAGGACCGCTGCGGTCGGCCGAGCCATGCGCGCAATCCTCCCATCCGTGGATGGGAACCGCTACGCCGTCGGCTGCAGCACCTCGAGGATCCCGTCGACGGCGCCCGACACCTTCGTGAGGCTCTTCTTGCGCCGGAAGACCGCGCGGCCGACCACGTCGGCACCGCGGCGTTCGAGCCACCCGCTCAACGTGTCGAGCGTCCCGCGCGGCGCCACCTCGCAGGTGCAATACACGATCGTCGGCCGGCCCCCGAGGTCGGGCAAGCGCTCGACCGCCTCCCACGTCCCTGGCGCGGGTCCGACGCCGAACAGGATCAGCCCGCTGACCCAGGTACCGACGACCAGCGCGTCGGCCGCGGCGATCGTGCCCACGTCGACGGACCGCAGCGGCGCCGTCGAGGCGTCCACCCCTCGCTCCCGGAACGCGTCGCGCATCGCGCGCGCGACCGTCAGGGTGAAGCCGCGGCGGGATTCGTAGAGGATCAAGACGCGCACGGCCGCTATGGATAGCAGGTCTCTGCCGGCGCTGACCCCGGGACCGGGTCGGGGTACCCTGGATGGGTCGCCATGTTCGATCCCCAGCTCCCCGCGCCCTCCGACGGACCGCTGATCGACACGTTCGGTCGCGTGGCCGACGATCTGCGCATCTCGGTCACCGACCGATGCAACTTCCGCTGCACCTACTGCATGCCGGCGGAAGGCCTCACGTGGCTCCCCAAGGACGAACTCCTGACGTTCGAGGAGCTCACGCGACTCCTCGGCCTGTTCGTGGGGCTCGGCGTACGCTCCCTGAAGATCACCGGTGGCGAGCCGACGATCCGCGCCGACCTCCCATCGCTCGTCCGGATGTTCCGCGAGGTCGGCCCCGATCTCGACATCTCGATCACGACGAACGGGATGCTGCTTGACACGTTGGCGCGACCGCTCGCCGACGCCGGGGTCGATCGGGCGACGATCTCGTGCGATTCGCTGCTGCGCCACCGGTTCCGGGAGATGACCCGCCGGGATGCGCTCGACCGTGTGCTCGCGGGCGCGCGGGCGGCCGAGGCCGCCGGCCTCACACCGATCAAGATCAACACGGTCGTGATCGGCGGCACGAACGACGATGAGGTCGTCGACTTCGCATCGTGGGCGCGCACCACGGGTTACGAGGTTCGGTTCATCGAGTACATGCCGCTCGACGCACAGCACGCGTGGGAGCGCGCGAAAGTGGTGCCCGGCGCACGGATCCTCGATGCGATCGACGCCGTGTACCCGCTGCGAGCGCCGTCGCACGACACCCAGCCCGCGACGACCTACGGCTTCGCAGACGGCGCACCCGGGGCTATCGGCGTCATCGCGAGCGTCACCGAGCCGTTCTGCGACACCTGCAACCGGCTGCGGCTCACCGCGGAGGGCGAGTTCCGCAACTGCCTGTTCGCGCTGGAGGAGACCGACCTCCGCGCCCCGATGCGAGCGGGAGCGTCCGACGACGACCTCCAAGCGCTGATCCGAGATGGCGTGTGGTCGAAGTGGTCAGGCCACCGCATCAACCACCCGGACTTCGTGCAGCCCGCCCGCAGCATGTCCATGATCGGCGGCTGAGCCGGCCCCGAAGGGTTCCCCCGAGCGACTCCGCGGCGCCACCCGGCGTTCATCCCCCGTCGCTAGCGTTCGTGCCGACGGGAAGGACGCGCCCCCTTCTCG
>JBKPRM010000300.1:0-4879 GCA_046734555.1 Actinomycetota bacterium
GCGGCGAGGGCCAGGTCTTCGGGCAGTCCCCCGGGGTGCGGCGCCCGGGGAAGCGCGGTCCCGACGCGGTCGTAGCCCTGGACGCGGAGCACCTCCTCGATCAGATCGACCTCGCCTTCGAGGTCGGTCCGGTACCCGGGCACTTCGACCTCGATCCGATCGGCCTCGGCGAGATGGTGAAGACCGAGCTCGTCGAACACCGCGACGGCGTCCGCGTTCGCGACCGTGTATCCGAGGAGGGCCGACGCTCGGCTCGGCCGCATCGAGACCCATCCCCGCTTCGGCACCTCGCCTGCCGCAGCGACGCCGGTCGCCACGGTTCCACCGGCCCATGCCGTCATCAGCTTCGCGCACCGGGCGGCGGCGGCCTCGAGCGCCTCCGGATCGGTGCCCCGTTCGAACCGGTGCGACGCCTCCGAGCGCAGCTCGAGCCTTCGCGCCGTGCGGAGGATGCCCCCGCGCGTGAAATACGCGCTCTCCAGGAGGACGTCGGCCGTGTCCTCGGTCACCTCGGAGGTCTCGCCCCCCATCACGCCCGCGAGCGCGATCGGCCGCTCGGAGTCGCAGATCAGCAGGTCGCTCGGCTCGAGGACCCGGTCGACGCCGTCCAGCGTCCGGAGCCGCTCGCCCGGCGATGCCGTTCGCACGATCACCGCGGGTCCGTCGACGCGCGCGAGGTCGAATCCGTGCGATGGCTGGCCGACCTCGAGCATCGTGTAGTTGGTCGCATCGACCACCGCGTCGATCGGGCGCATGCCGCACGCGGTGAGCCGCGCCTGTACCCGGAGCGGTGCGGGCCGGTGCGAGACCCCACGCACGATCCTCGCGACGTAACGGGGGCAGCGCTCCGCCGCCTCGATCGTGACGCTGACGGCATCGGCCGTCGCTTCGCCGGACTCCTCGACCTCGGCGTCGATATCGGCGAGCTGCACGCCGGTGGCGGCTGCGACCTCGCGGGCGACACCGCGGATCGAGAGGAAGTCCGGCCGGTTCGGCTCGACTTCGACGTCGAGTACCGGCTGATCGAGCTCGAGGAGATGCTTCAGATCCTCGCCGACCGAGGCCTCCGCGTCATCGAGAATCAGGATGCCGCCGTGGTCCGCGCTGATCGCGAGCTCCCGTGGCGAGCACAGCATCCCGTCGGAAACGACGCCACGGATCTCCCGGCGGCCGAGCGGCTCGTCGAGGCCCGGCACGCGCGCCCCCGGCGGCGCCCATGGCACGAGGTCCCCCGGCTGCATGTTCCGCACGCCGACGACGAGCTCGGTCTCGCCGGCGCCGTGCTGGATGCGTGCGAGGCACAACTTGTCCGAGTTCGGATGATCACGGACCTCGAGCACCCGAGCGACGACGACCCCTTCGAGCTCCGCCCAGGGATCGAGGATGCCTTCGACCTTGACGCCGCGCCGCGTGATCAGTTCGGCGAGTTCATCGACCGGCATCTCGACCGGCGCGAACTCGCGCAACCACGCCATCGGGATCTTCACGCGATCGCTCCGAACTGTTCGAGGAACCGCACATCGGTGTCGATCAACATCCGCATGTCGGGGATCGCGTACCTGAGTAGCGCGATCCGCTCGACCCCGACGCCGAACGCGAAGCCGGTGTATCGCTCGCTGTCGTACCCGCAGTTCTCGAGCACCCTCGGGTGGACCATGCCCGCGCCGAGCAACTCGATCCATCCGTTCCCGCACACGTCACACCCCACGCCGTCGCATTTGAAGCAGCTCACGCCGACCTCGGCTCCCGGTTCGACGAACGGGAAGTACGCCGGCCCGAGCCGGATCCGACGGCGTTGCCCGAACAGAGCCTTCGCCATGACCTCGAGCGTGCCCTTGAGGTGCGCGAACGTGATGCCCTCGTCGACGACGAGGCACTCCACCTGCGTGAACACCGGCAGGTGGGTCGCGTCGGTGGTCTCCCGCCGGTACACGCGCCCGGGCGACACGATGTAGACGGGCGGCTGCTGGGACTGCATCGTGCGGATCTGCGCCGCCGACGTCTCGGTCCGGAGCAGCAGCTCCGGATGGCCCGGGACGGCGACGTACAGCGAGTCCTTCATCGTGCGCGCCGGATGGTCGGGCGGGATGTTGAGCGCCTCGAAGTTGTGCCAGTCGTCCTCGATCTCGGGACCGTCGACCACGCGGAACCCCATGCTCGTGAACACACCGACCACGTGGCGCTCGACCAAGGTGAGCGGGTGCAATCCCCCCGCCCGTGGCCGGCGCCCCGGCAACGTTAGGTCGATGCGATCGGCTTCGAGCAAGGATGCATCGGCCTCGTCGCGGAGCTCGGCACGCCGCCGCTCGAGGGCCGACTCGAGTTCGGCGCGGACCGCGTTGACGCGCGCGCCGACCGTTCGCCGGTCCGCTTCGTCGAGCGAACCGAGCGTGCGCAGCAGCTGCGCGAAGGCCGATCGCCGGCCGAGCACCGAGACCTGCGCGGCCTCCAGCTCGTCGAGCGTCGAGGCGGCGGCGAACGACTCGAGTCCCCGCGACCGCTCCGCGTCGAGCGCGCGGAGCATCTCATCGGGGTTCATGGCGGGCGAGTCTAGCAACCGCCTCCGCGGCACCCGATCACGTGACCGGGAGCCTGAGATGGAACCGCAACCGACCGTCGGCGACGCTCGCCCATGCGGTGCCCCCTTGCGCTTCGGCGACCCCGCGCACGACGAACAAGCCGATCTTGGAGCCGCCGCCGCTGCCCGGCGCGCGCGGCAGGAACAGCGCGTCGACGTCGTCGGGCTCGACGGCGGTGCCCGCGCGCGAGGCCACGATCTCCACCGCGTCATCCACCCTGCCGGCGTCGTAGACGATCGCGCCGTCCTCGGCCCACCAGCGCAACGACTCGTCGAACACGTGCAGCGCCGTCTTCAGCCGGATCGGATCGACGAAGTACGGCCCCGGATCGCCGATCCATTCCACCGCCGGATGCTCCGGATCGCGACGTTCCAGATCGGCGACTGAGCCGACGACCTCTCCGAGGTCGACCCGGTCCGGGTAGGTCTCGAGCGCTCCGCCCGAGACGCGGGCCGCGTCGACGAGCAAACGCAGGATCTGGTCCATGCGGTCCGCGTCGTGCACGATCCCGGTGAGCATCAGCGCACGCTGGGCATCGGTCATGTCGACCCATCGCTTCTCGAGGGCATAGCCGAAGCCCTTCATCGCCGTCAGTGGCGAGCGGATGTCGTGGGCCGCTGCAGAGATCAGGCTCTCCAGCGAGGCTCCCTTGCCGGCAGCGCGCCGAGCCCGGTCGAACAGGCACACGGTCGCGGCGGCCGCCAGGTTCAGCGACTCGGCGCCGCCCGCCTGCGGCACGCGAACCGTCGCGTCGGCGAGCCCGACCACTTCCTGCGGCAGCCCGTGCGCCTCGTTGCCGAACAGGAACGCGACGGGACCCGTCACATCGGTCGCGTACAGCGACTTCGAGCCATGGGCGTCCATCGCTAGGATGCGGTGCCCTCGGCTGCGGAGCTGTCCGATCGCCTCTGCCGTCGGCGCGGCGCGTACGACCGGCACGTGGAACAGGGAGCCGGCCGCCGCCCGGACCGTCTTCGCGTTGTAGGGATCGACCGACGATCCTGCGAACACGACCCCGCTCGCACCGGCCGCGTCGGCGGAGCGGACGATCGTGCCTGCGTTGCCTGGATCGCGCACGTCGTGCAGCACCGCGACGCACCCGTCAGGCACCATGTCGAGCCCGACGTCGATGAAAGGCGCGACGCCGACGACCCCTTGCGGTGTGACGGTCGCGGCGAGTCTCGCGAGCACACCGTCGGCCGCCACGACGACGTCGACGCCGGTCTCGCGCGCACGGATCGCGAACTCGTCGAGATCGTCCCCAACGAACAGCCGCTCGATCGCGGGTGGGTCGGCGCCGAGCGCCTCGCGAACACCTTGCGCCCCCTCGACCAGGAAGCGGCGATCGTCTTCGCGGAAGGCTCGCTTATGCAGCCGCAGAGCGGCCGCCACCTTCGGGTTCTTCGTACTGGAGATCACGCGCGCGCCTTCGCCTTGGGTCGCGGCGAGTCTAGACCCGGCCCGCGCGCGGGCCGGGGAGCGATCAGGAGGCGGCCGGCAGGGCGTCCTTCGCCTGCTGCACGAGCGCGGCGAAAGCCGCCGGATCGTGCACGGCCAGGTCGGCGAGGATCTTGCGGTCGACCTCGACCCCCGCGGCTTTCAGCCCGTTGACGAAGCGCGAGTACGACAATCCGTGCGGCCGCACGGCCGCGTTGATCCGCACGATCCACAACCGGCGGAACTGACCCTTGCGGTCGCGACGGTCGCGGTAGGCGTAGACCCCGGAGTGATGGACCTGTTCCTTCGCTGCGCGGTACCGGATGCGGCGCGACCCTGTGTACCCCTTCGCCGACTCCAAAGTGGCGCGGCGCTTCTTCTTCGCGTGAACGGAGCGCTTGATCCTCGCCATCAGGTCACCTCGCCAGGAGCCGCTTGAGCTTCTTCTGCTCGCCGGTCGAGGCCACCTCGGCCATCCCTTCGACCCGGCGCCGGCGGCTGCCGCTCTTCTTCGTCAGCATGTGGTTGCCCGTGGCCTTGTGGTGTAGCACCTTGCCGTTGCGCGTGACACGGAAGCGCTTCCGGGCGGAGCTATGACTCTTCATCTTCGGCATGTCGTCATCCTTCTTCGGCGGCGGGGGCGGGCTCGGCCACCGGCTCGGCCGGCGCGGGCTGCTTCGCCTGGTCGCGCTCGGCTCGTGCCCGCTGCTTGGCCACGTCGTCGAGGTACCGCTTGTTGGGCCCGATCACCATGATCATGTTCCGGCCCTCCTGCTTCGGCATCGACTCGACGATCACCAGATCTCCGAGATCTGCGACGAGGCGATCCAAGATCTTGCGTCCGAGATCGGTGTGCGCCATCT
>JBKPRM010000301.1:0-3130 GCA_046734555.1 Actinomycetota bacterium
GGCATCGAGGACGCCGGCGCCGAAGAGCTCCGCGTGTTCACCTCGAACGGCGATCACTACGAGGCGCGGGCCGTGCTGATCGCGACCGGTTCGTCCTACCGGCGCACCGACGCGATGGGCGAGGAGGACCTGATCGGCGCGGGCATCCACTTCTGCGCGACGTGCGACGGTCCGTTCTACAAGGGCTCGAAGCAGCTGATGGTGCTCGGCGGAGGCAACAGCGGCCTCGAGGAGGGCATGTTCCTCGCGCAGTTCACCGACAAGGTCTCGGTCGTCGAGTACAAGGACAGGCTCGCGGGCAGCCAGGTGCTCCAGGACAAGGTGGCGGCCGACCCCAAGATGGAGGTCCTGCTCGAGCGGAAGGTCGTCGCCTTCGAGCCGAAAGCCGACGGGAAGGTCGGCGCGGCCACCCTCGAGAACACCAAGACCGGTGAGACCGAGACGTACCATCCCGATGGCGTCTTCGTGTTCATCGGGCTCGATCCGAACTCCGGGTTCGTGAAGGGCATCGTCGATCTCGATGATCGCGGCTTCATCACGACCGACGACCGGTTCGAGACGTCGATGCCCGGGGTGTTCGCGGCCGGTGACGTCCGCGCCGGATCGACCAAGCAGCTCGCGAGCGCCGTCGGCGAGGGCGCCGCGGTCGCGATCCAGATCAGAGGGTTCCTCGAGCGGCAGCTCGAGGAAGCCGTGCACCCGGGAGGCTGACGATGGCGATGGACCCGAAGGAGATCTTCGAACTGATCATCAAGGCGGACGAGAAGCTCAAGTACGCGACCGACGCGAATCGGGAGCTCCGCACGAAGCAGGCCGTCGACCTGCTCGTGCAGGCGCGCGACGCCGCGAAGGAAGCCGGCAACGAGCAACTCGTCCAGCAGGCGGAAACACGGCTGATGGACCTCGGCGCTACGCGATAGCCCAGCCGCGGAACGCCTCGAGCAACGTCGCGCGTTGCGACGGCGACACCTGCTCGTCGGTGAGCATCCCGGTCAGCGCGATCGTCTGACGGAACTCGTCGAGCACCATCGTGCAGCCGTCGCAGCCGGCCAGGTGCGCCTCGACCGCCGCCCGCGAGTCGGCGGGCAGCTCCCCCTCGAGGTAGGCCGCGATCAGTTCGACCACGTCCCGGCACACCATCCGTTCGCTCACGTGCTCACGCTCCTCAGGTGCTCCTCGACCGCCGCCCGTACCTTGGCGCGCGCTCGGTGCAGGAGCACCCTCTGATTGGTGTCCGTGATGTCCAATGCGTTACGGACCTCGTCTGACGTCCAGCCGAGGACGTCTCGCAGCCGGATCACCTCGGCCTGCAGCGGTGGCAGGCCGTCGATCGTTCGGCCGATCACCGTCAACGTCTCCCGCCCTGTGATCCGGTCCTCCGGCATGCCTCGCCAGTCGAAGGGGAGCGTCGACCAATGACCCGTCGCGTCGAACACCGCCGGATCGAACGCCGGCTCGTCGAGGTCGTCGCCGGCAAGCGCCGCGAACGGAACGCTCCGCGATTCCTTCTGGCCCCGCGTCTTCGCGATGTTCACCAGGATGCGGAAGATCCACGTGCGCAGCGACGCCCGCCCCTCGTAGCCGCCGATGCCTTGGAGCACGCCGAGCCAGGCTTCCTGGACGACGTCGTCGGCGACCGCGTCGGACGAAACGAACATGCGGGCGACCCGGTGCATCGAGGGGGTGAGCTTCTCGACGAGCTCCATGAAGGCGGCTTCGTCATGCGCGCGCAGCCGATCGGCGAGCGCGAGGTCTGCTGCCGAGGCGCGTGGTGCTTGCACCCGTCGAGGGTACGGGTTGCGGGGTTAGCCGGGGCGGACCGCGCCGAGCGGACGGTCGTAGCCGTACAGCGAACCCGTCTGCACTTCGCCACCGGGCCCCGGATGCCGAGCGTGCACGATGGTCCCGTTCCCGACGTAGATCGCGACGTGGGGACTCGAGCTGTCGTAATAGATGATGTCGCCCGGCACGACCGAGTCCAGCGGGACCCTCGGCAGGCTGTTGAACTGGTCGATCGCCGAATGTGGGATCGACACGCCGACGGTGCTCCACGCCCACATCGTCAGGCCGGAGCAGTCGAACGAGCTCGGCCCGGCGGCCCCGAAGACGTATGGGGCACCGAGCTTCGAGAGGGCGTTGGTGGCGACGATCCCGCCCTGGCCGGACGCGGGCGGGGGGTCATAGGTCGGGGGGTTGCTGGGCGGTGGCGCACTGGGCGGGGCCGATGCTTCCTGCTGCTGTTGCAGTTCCAGTTGCTGCTGCCGGATCGCCTCCTGCTGGGCGAGGTAGTCCTGGCGGGCCTGCTCCGTGTTGTTGAGGTACTGCTGCGCCTCCTGGAGCTTGGACTGCGCCGCGGCCAGGTCCGACGAGAGCTGATCGGTGAGCGTCTGGGCGTCGGCGACCGCCTGGTTGTACTCCTGCTCGGCCCACTGGGCCTGCTGGGCGGCGACGTCGGCCTGGGTCGCGAGGTCGGCGTCGGCCTGGCTCATCGAGCCGAGGAACTCGAGCCGGTCCGAGAACTCCGTCATCGAGTCCGAGGACAGGAGCGCGTCGAACTGGGAGCCCATCCCGGTGTAGGCGTCGACCGCCCGCTTCGAGAGCCGCGACCGAGCGGTCGAGGACTGCTTCTCGGCCGCCGCCTTCATGGCGGCGGCCTCGGCGACGTGCTGTTGGGCTTGCTCGAGCTTGTACTTCGCCTCGTTGTACTGCTCGTTCAAGGCGGCGAGCTCGTCCTGGATCTGCCTGACGTGCTCCTGCGCGTTCGCGACGTCCTGAGCGGTTGTCGCTGCGTTGGAAGGAGAGACGGAGGCGACGATGGCGGGGAGAACGAGCACGGCAGCGATGAGCAGCCGCAGGAACCTCGGTCGCGCTCCGATCATCATCCTCCTCGGACTGCCCGCCGATCGGGCGTTCCTCTTCGGCTCAATTCCGGACCCTGTATAGCCTGAAGGCCCGGTTGCCCCAGGCCTTCGTGTGGACCACCGTAGCCAAGGCGGCCGAAGGGCGTCAATCGAATCCGAACAGGTGTTCGGCTAAGACTTACCCGGCTCCGGCCTATCGCAAACGGCGAGGGGACGGTCATCACCGACCGTCCCCTCGATGCCTCCGGGTCGGGACGGCGGGATTTGAA
>JBKPRM010000302.1:0-5625 GCA_046734555.1 Actinomycetota bacterium
TTGAAGACGTTGCAGTTCTGGTAGATCTCGACGAACGCCGCCCCGGGATGCGCCGCTGCCTGTCGGAGGACGTCGGTCAGGTGCTTGCGGTCGTTGTCGATCGTCCGGGCGACGAACGTAGCCGCCGCGCCCAGCGCGAGCGCCACGGGATCGAAGGGCCGATCCACCGATCCGAACGGCGTCGACTTCGTGACCTTCCCGACCTCCGACGTCGGTGAGTACTGGCCCTTGGTCAACCCGTAGATCTGGTTGTTGAAGAGGAGGATCTTCAGGTTCACGTTTCGGCGGAGCGCATGGATCAGGTGGTTCCCGCCGATCGACAGCGCGTCGCCGTCGCCGGTGACCACCCAGACGCTCAGGTTGGGGTTCGCCGTTGCGATCCCCGTGGCGATCGCCGGCGCACGCCCGTGGATCCCATGGAACCCGTAGGTATCCATGTAATAGGTGAACCGGCCGCTGCACCCGATCCCCGACACGAACACGGTGTTCTCCGGTGCGATGCCGAGCTCGGGCATGAAGGATTGGACGGCGGCCAAGATCGCGTAGTCGCCACACCCCGGACACCACCGCGGCTCTTGGTCGGAGGTGAAGTCCTTCTTGGTGAGCTCGACGGTGTCAGTCACGGAGGGCCTCCTCGAACGCGGCGTCGAGCTCGTCTGCCCAGATCGGCCGGCCCTGGACGCGTGAGAAGGAACGTGCGTCGACGAGGAACCTCGCTCGGATGAGCATCGCGAGCTGTCCCTCGTTGATCTCGGGGATCAGCACCTTCGGATAGCGCCGCACGACCTCGCCCGTGTTCGTCGGCATCGGGTTCAGCCACCGCAGGTGCGCGTGCGCGACCTTCTCCCCGCCGTCGCGGGCTCGACCGACCGCCGCGCGGATCGCCCCGGCCGTCGAGCCCCACCCCAGGACGAGCAACTCGGCATCGCCGGTCGGATCGTCCACGGCGAGCGGCGGGAGCGTCTCGGCGATCCCCTGCACCTTCTCCCGCCGGAGGTCGGTCATCCGCTCGTGGTTGTCCGCGTCGTAGCTGATGTCGCCGGTGATGTCCTCACGCTCGAGGCCACCGATCCGGTGCTCCAGGCCGGGGGTGCCGGGGATCGCCCACGGGCGAGCGCCGTGATCATCGCGTGCGTACGGTTGGAACGCCTTCCCGTTCGGGTGGGCGAACATCGGGTCGATCGGCCGCAGCGAGCCGACGTCGGGCAGGCGCCAGGGCTCCGACGAGTTCTGCAGGAAAGTGTCCGACAGGATGATGACGGGCGTGCGGTACCGGACCGCGACGCGCGCCGCGTCGATCGCGACGTCGAAGCACTCCGACGGTGAGGACGCCGAGACGATCGGGATGGGCGACTCGCCGTGACGCCCGAACATCGCCGCGAGCAGGTCGGCCTGCTCGGTCTTGGTCGGCATCCCCGTCGACGGACCCGCGCGCTGCACGTCGACGACGATCATCGGGAGCTCCGTGATGACCGCGAGGCCGATCGTCTCGGCCTTCAGGTCGAGACCGGGCCCGCTGGTGCCCGTGACCGCGAGCTGGCCGGTGAACGCCGCACCGAGCGCCATGTTGGCCGCGGCGATCTCGTCCTCGGCCTGCACGGTGATGACACCGAAGTTCTTGTGGCGGGACAGCTCGTGCAGCAGTTCGGAGGCCGGCGTGATCGGGTAGCTCGCGTAGAACAACGGCAACCCGCTCATGCGCGACGCGGCGACGAGACCCCACGCCAACGCCTGGGCGCCCGCGACGTTCCGGTAGGTACCGGGTTCCGCCGGCGCCGCCTTGACCTCGACGGGGTGAGCGAACAGCTCGGTCGTCTCCCCGAAGTTGTATCCGGCCTTGAATGCAGCGACGTTCGCGTCGAAGATCTCCGGTTTGCTCGCGAACTTGCGCTCCAGCCACTCGAGCGTCGGCTCGGTCGGGCGCCCGTACATCCATGACACGAGTCCGAGCGCGAACATGTTCTTCGCTCGCTCGGCCTCCTTCTTCCCGACCCCGACCGGCTCGACGGCGCGCACCGTGATCGAGGTCATCGGAACCGAGTAGACCTGGTAGCCGTCGAGGCTCCCGTCGGTCCGGGGGTCGGTGGCATAGCCGGCCTTGTCGAGGTTGCGCTGCTGGAAGGCGTCTTCGTTCAAGATCAAGGTGCCGCCACGAGCGACCGTCCCCAGGTCGGCTTTCAAGGCGGCCGGGTTCATGGCGACGAGCACGTCGGCGTGGTCGCCGGGCGTGGTCACGTCGGTCGAGGCGAACTGGATCTGGAAGGCCGACACGCCGTGGACCGTGCCGGCGGGGGCCCGGATCTCGGCCGGGAAGTCCGGCAGCGTGGCGAGGTCGTTGCCGAGGAGGGCGGTCGCGCTCGTGAACCGATCGCCCGTCAGCTGCATCCCGTCGCCGGAGTCGCCCGCGAACCGGACGACGACGCGCTCTCTCGTTTCGACGGTTTTGCTCAGCTGTTGCACTACGGGCGGATCGCTCCTACTCCTCGCGTCCTCTGGGCGCCCGTCCTGGGCGTCCCTCTGGCTGGTTCGCTGTGACCGGTTCGGTTGCCACGCGGTCGTACCGACAGCGTACTGCTGCCCGGGTCGATCGACCGTAGCTGTGGTTGTATCCCCCCATGTTGACGAGACGACTGGGGGCGCACGGCCCCGAGATATCGGTGATCGGCCTCGGCGCGTGGGAGGCCGGTGGCGACGCCTGGGGCGCGAACCCCGACGACGACGCGATCGTGCGGGCGTTCCATGAGGCGTTCGACGCGGGAGTGACATGGGTCGATACCGCCGAGGTGTACGGCAAGGGCGAGTCTGAGCGACTGGTGGGCAAGGCCATCGTCGGGCGTCGCGATGACCTGGTCGTGGCGACGAAGGTCGGACCGAGGCCCGAGGGGACGGGGTTCCGGCCCGAAGAGGTCAGGGCCGCGTGCGACGCGTCGCTCGGCCGTCTCGGGATCGATGTGATCGACGTCTACCAGCTCCATTGGCCCGACGACACCGGCGTCCCGATCGAGGACACATGGGGGGCGATGGCGGCGTTGGTCGACGCCGGGAAGGTTCGCGCGATCGGCGTGTCCAACTTCGATCAGGCGCTGATCGAGCGCTGCCTGCCCATCCGTCACGTCGACTCGCTCCAACAGGAGTTCTCGATGCTCGCGCTGGATGACCGCGAGCTGATCCGGTGGTGCGGCGACACCGGGGTCGGCGTCGTCAGCTACTCCCCCCTCGGCGTCGGGTTCCTGACCGGCCGCTTCACGCGGACGGACGCCGAGAAGATCGACGATTGGCGCAGCCACAACGGGTGGACGAGCGGTGAGACGCTCGACGACGTCTTCCGCGTCGTCGACGGGCTCCGCCCGATCGCCGAGCGGCTGGGGATCACGATGGGCCAGCTCGCCCTCGCGTGGAACATCGCGCAGCCGGGCGTGACCGCGGCAATCGCAGGCAGCAGGAGCGGCGCCCACATGCGCGACAACGCGGCCGCCGCCGACGTGAAGCTGGATGCCGAGACGCTCGAGGAGATCGAGGAACTGCTGGGTTCGGTCAGTCGATCCGCTGACTGATCTGGCGGTCGACCTCACGCATCCGGCGCACGACCCCGTCGAGCAGCTTCAGGATCAGCCCGGGCTCGTCGCGCAGCAGCTCCAGCAGCGTGTGACGGAACAATCGGAGCACGCGCATCGGGGTCTCCGCCGACACGGTCGCCGAGCGCGGCCCACCGTCGAGCGCCGACAGTTCGCCGAAGAAGTCCCCGGGCAGCACCTCGCCGACCTTGCGCCCCCGCCGCGTCACCCGCGCGCGACCGGTCAACACGACGAACAGGGTCTCCCCGAGCATCCCCTCCTCGACGATCACCTCGCGGGGCTCGAAGCTCAGCTCGTCGGCCTGGGCCGCGAGCCGTTTCAGGTGCTTGTTCGAGAGGCCGGCGAACAGCGGGACAGCGCCGAGCGATCGCGCGTTCTGATGCACCGTGCGGCGCGGCAGCTGCTCGGGGACGCGACCGCCGGGCCCGCGCGCGGCTTCGCGTTTCAGCATGTCCGCCGCGCCCTGGCTCATCGCCGCAGCCTACTGCCGCTCCCCTGTCCGGCGCCAAACAGCGCAGCGCAGCACGGCATCCGAAGGACCCTCCGGTAGTCTCGACGCAGATGACGGAGGACGTCCGCAGCCGGTTGGAACGCTTGCTCGCCGAGCGCATCGTCGTGCTCGACGGCGCGTGGGGCGTCCTGTTGCAGGGCTGGGGCCTGTCCGAGGCGGACTTCCGGGGCGAGCGCTTCGGCGACCACGAGCGTGACGTGAAGGGCGATCCGGACCTGTTGAACATCACCCGGCCGGACATCGTCGCGTCGATCCACGACGACTATTTCGCCGCGGGCGCCGACATCACGACGACGAACACGTTCACCGCGACATCGATCGGGCAGGCGGACTACGGGCTCCAGGAGGCCATCCGCGACATGAACCTCGAGGGAGCCCGGCTGGCGAAGGCGGCGGCCGAGCGTCACGGCGGGCTCGTGGCGGGCTCGGTGGGACCCCTGAACGTCACCCTGTCCCTGTCCCCGAAGGTCGACGATCCGGCGTTCCGCACCGTCACGTTCGAGCAGGTGTACGAGGCGTACGCGGACCAGATCGCCGCGCTCCGCGAGGGCGGGGCCGACCTGCTGCTGATCGAGACGATCTTCGACACCTTGAACGCGAAGGCGGCGATCGCCGCCGCGATCGACGTCGCGCCGGAGCTCCCCCGGTGGATCTCGGTGACGATCGTCGACAAGAGCGGGCGCACCCTCTCGGGGCAAACCGTCGAGGCCTTCTGGACCTCGGTCGCGCACGCAGATCCCGTGATCGTCGGGGTCAACTGCTCCCTCGGCGCGCGCGAGATGCGGCCGTCGGTGGAGGCGCTCGCACGGGTCGCGCCGGTGCCGATCGCGAGCTACCCGAACGCCGGCCTCCCGAACGCCTTCGGCGGGTTCGATGAGACCCCCGAGATCACGAGCTCGCTGCTCGGCGAGTTCGCCGAAGCGGGGCTCGTCAACCTCGTCGGCGGCTGCTGCGGGACGACACCTGCGCACGTGCGGATGATCGCCGATGCCGTTCGGGACACACCGCCGCGCGAGCTCCCCGCCGCGTCGCACGTCACGTCCTTCGCCGGGCTCGAACCGTTCCGGATCACCCCGGAGACCGGGTTCGTGATGGTCGGTGAGCGCACGAACATCACTGGGTCGAAGGTCTTCGCCCGGCTGATCGAGTCGGGCGACTTCGCGGCCGCGGTCGACGTCGCGCGCCAGCAGGTCGAGAACGGCGCGAACCTGATCGACGTGAACATGGACGCCGACCTGATCGACGGCGAGGCGGCCATGTCCCGGTTCCTCAACCTCGTCGCGACCGAGCCGGAGATCGCCAAGGTGCCGATCATGGTCGACTCCTCGAAGTGGTCGATCCTCGAGACCGGGCTCCGTTGCATCCAGGGCAAGGGCGTCGTGAACTCGATCAGCCTGAAGGAGGGCGAGGACGACTTCCTCGCGAAGGCCGCGACGATCCGGCGCTATGGCGCGGCGGCGGTGGTGATGTGTTTCGACGAGACCGGCCAGGCCGACACCGTCGAACGCAAGGTCGCGATCGCTGAGCGTTCGTTCCGTC
>JBKPRM010000303.1:0-2840 GCA_046734555.1 Actinomycetota bacterium
GTTATCGCAAGCACCACACCGAGATCGGCGACGACGTGCGGACCGGCTCGGATACCATCATGGTCGCGCCGGTCGAGATCGGCGACGGGGCGGTCACCGGAGCCGGGTCGGTGATCAGCAAGGACGTACCGCCGGGTTCGCTCGCGGTCGAGCGGACCGAGCAGCGAGTGATCGAGGGGTACCGCAAGCGCAAGGACGCGGAAGACCGCGCGAGGAAGCGATCGGAAGGGGACTAGCGGGTGGAGATCATCACCAAGAAGCGGATGATGCTGTACTCGGGCACGATCCATCCGACGCTCGCGCACGAGATCGCGGACAACCTCGGCATCCCCGTCAGCCAGGGCGAGGTACGCCGCTTCGCCTCGGGCGAGATCTACTTCCGTGCCGACGAGTCGGTCCGCGGCGCCGACGTCTTCGTCGTGCAGTCGCACTACGAGCCGATCAACGAAGCGATCATGGAGCAGGTGATCATCATCGATGCGATGAAGCGCGCGAGCGCCAAGCGCATCACGGCGGTCGTGCCGTACTACGGCTACTCGCGGCAGGACAAGAAGACGCTGTCGCGCGAGCCCATCAGCGCGAAGCTCATCGCCGACATGCTCTCGATCGCCGGCGCGGACCGGATCGTGTCCGTCGACCTGCACTCCGGCCAGATCCAGGGGTACTTCGATGCCCCGTTCGACCACCTGACGGCACTCCCGTTGCTCTCGACGTACCTGAAGGACGAACTGGGGCTGTCGGGCGACGATCTCGTCGTGGTCGCCCCCGACGCGGGCCGGATCAAGACGTCCGAGAAGCTCCGCGAGTACCTGCACGCCGATCTGGCGTACATCTACAAACGCCGCTCGCGGAAAGAGGCGCACAAGATCTCCGAGATGCGCCTCGTCTACGAGGAGGACATCGCCGGCCGGCCCTGCGTGATGGTCGACGACATGATCGACACCGCCGGCACGCTCGTCCAAGGCGTCAACGTGCTCGCGAGCATGGGGGCGGGACCGATCTACGCGGGGGCAACGCACGCGATCTTCTCGGGCAAGGCCCGCCAGACCCTTGAAGAGGCGCCGATCGAGCAGGTGATCGTGACGAACACGGTGCCGATCCCCGAGGAGAAGCAGTTCTCCAAGTTGCGGGTGCTCTCGATCGCGCCGCTCGTTGCGTCGGCGTTGCGCGCCGTGTTCGAGGAGTCGAGCGTGTCCGAGATCTTCGGCGGCGCCAACCAGGTCTAGGATCGAACCCCAAAGACGCCCGAGGGCCGTGGAAGGTATCGGTCCGAAGGGCCTGACCTGGGCGGATATCTCCCCGTCGGGTACCATCGGCGGGTTCCCGGCGAGGTGCGAGGTTCAACGACCATGGATACCGTCCTGAAGGCACAGACCCGCGATGGGCGCGGCAAGGGCGCCGCGAGGAAGCTCCGCGCGCAAGGCCTCGTGCCGGGCGTCCTGTACGGCCACGGCGTCGAGCCGGTCGCCATCTCGTTGGTGAGCCAGGACCTGCTGCATTTCTTCCATGCCACGCACGGCGCCGCGACGGTCGTCGACCTCGAGGTCGACGGCAAGAAGCACATGGCGATCCCGCGCGAGATACAGCGCGACCACCTACACGGACGCTACGTGCACATCGACTTCCTTGCGGTGCGTCGCGACGAGAAGGTCCGCATGTCGGTCGACATCCACGAGACGGGCGAAGCGCCCGGCGTGAAGACCGGTGGCGTGATCGAGCACCACCTGCGCGAGGTCGAGATCGAAACGCTTCCCGGTGACGTGCCTGAGGCGATCGTTGCCGACGTGAGCTCGCTCGAGCTGGGCGACATGCTCCGTCTCGGCGACATCACGCCTCCGAGCGGTGTGACGTTCCTGACCGACCTCGAGACCCCGGTCATCTCCGTGGTCACCCCCGCTGCTCTGCGGACCGAGGCCGACCTGCTGCTGCCGGGCGAAGAGGCGCCGGAGGTCGAGGAGGAGCCCACCGAGGCCGCC
This sequence comes from Actinomycetota bacterium, assembly GCA_046734555.1. Lineage (GTDB taxonomy): Bacteria > Actinomycetota > UBA4738 > UBA4738 > HRBIN12 > AC-51. The sequence continues at coordinate 1,977 of JBKPRM010000303.1, forward strand.
GAGGCCGGCGAAGGCGAAGGCGCGGGCGAGCCCAGCGAGGAACAGCCCGCGGCGGAGTCCGAGAGCTAGATCCGCGCGATGGCCTGGCTCGTCGCCGGCCTGGGCAACCCCGGCGCCCTCTACGCCAACACCCGGCACAACGCCGGTCGTCTCGTGGTGGACGAACTCGCGCGAGCGCACGACGTCCGCCTCAAGAAGGTGCGTTTCCTGCCGTCGGAGGCTGCCGAGTACCAGCTCGACGGCCAGCGTGTCTGGCTGCTGGGCTCGACGAGCTTCATGAACGAGTCCGGCCCCGCTTTCGCGGGCTTCGCCCGCAAGCACGGGATCGAGCCGGAAGAGGTGATCGCCGTGCACGACGAGCTCGAGATCCCCCCCGGCGAGCTCATGCTGAAGTTCGGGGGCGGGACCGCGGGCCACAACGGTCTCAAGTCGCTCGGCCAGGCGCTGGGCACACAGGCGTTCCTCCGGGTCCGCGTCGGGATCGGTCGACCACCCGGGCGACAGGACCCGGCCGACTTCGTCACGCAGCCGCTCAGCAGGGGACAACGCAAGGACTTCGAGGTCACGGTCGCGCGCGCGGGCGAGGCCGTCGAGACGTTGATCACCGAGGGACTCGAGGCGGCGCAGCAACGGTTCAACCGCGGCGCCGTCACGAGCTGAGCGACCGCACCTTCGGTCCTACTCAGCTTCCGGTATCGGCCTATCGGGGTTCTCGACGGTCGCCCGATGTGGGGACACGCTGTCGGCGCCGACACTCTCCTGGAACGCAAAAGGTGGTGATCGGATGCGAGCGAAACTCTCAGGGTGGAAGAACCTGCTGTTCACCGCAGCGACCCTGGCCACTCTCGTGCTCGCGGCCGGTGC
>JBKPRM010000304.1:0-4106 GCA_046734555.1 Actinomycetota bacterium
GATGCACCATCGGCCAACGGCCGAGGGTCCCTGATGAGATTGTGGCGCTTGCGAGGTGGCTTCCGCGAAGGGGACATCGCGCAGTCCCCTACGCCGAAGGACCATACGGGCTGTGGGGTCGCCGGGGCGCGCGAACCACCCGCTCCCAGCGTCAAGCACCGACCTGCGTCCTCCCGATACCCATCCCGTGCCCGGAAGCGTCTGGGCACGAGGGGGTGTAGGGGATGAAGCGAGTGGTTCTGGCGATCATGCTGGGCTCGCTGCTGTTGGCGGGCACGGTTGCCAAGGCAGCTCCCAAGAAGTCGCCGTCCGGTACCGGGTCGACCTCGGCTGCATGCTGGGCCGATCCGGGGACCGCGGCGCCCGGCGACAGCTACGACCTCGTCGCGACCGGTCTTCCGACCGATTCGCCGCTGAACATCGGCATCACGGTCGGGGGGAGCGAGACGGTGTATCCGTTCGGGACGTCCGTAACCGGCGAGGAGCGGTTCCATGAGATCGCGGGGAGCTACGGCACGGTGACATTCCGGTTCCTCGGGCCGATCCGCGGCAATACGAAGGTCTACGCTGCCTGCTCGATGCAGGTGTCCTGAGTCAGACCGCGGATAACAAGAGGCCGGCCCTTCGGGCCGGCCTCTTCTGCGGATCGCTATCGACCGTTCGGTTACGGATCGATATCGATGGTGCATGTGTACGTTCCCGGCTTCAGGTTGTTGGCGTCAACCTCAGCTGGGTCGGACGGGCCATCCGGCGAGTTGCCGATGTTGGCACCGGCCGTTCCGACGACGCACGTGACCGTGGACTCCGTTGCGCCGGGGACCTGGGAGGTCGCCTTCGCGACGATGTCGGTCAGTGGGAAGTCCGTGAACGTCTTCACCACCGTGGTGTTCGCGCACGAGCTCTTCGCAGAGACGGCCGCGGTCTGGACCCGCGGATCGGCGACGGCGTAGCCGCTCGGCGCGGTCGACTCCCGCACGTAGTAGTCGTTGGCGAAGAAGAGGCCCGAGAAGCACGTGCTAGCGATCGTGGAATTCCCCGATCCGCTGAGCACGGTGAGCTGCTCGTTCTTGACCTTGGTGTCGGGCGTCGCGCCACCGGTTTGGAGCCCGGCGGTGTTGTTGGACTCCTGCCAGATCTCGAAGCCCGCCCCTGCGAGAGGTGCGGTGCCGCTCGAGCAGCCGTCAGGCGGCGTCGCCGAGCTGCATCGCTTGTCCTTCGCGTTCTTGACGACCTTGATCGCGCCCTGCTGTCGAGGGTCGACGAACGTGAGCGAGATCGTGAGGTTGGTCGTCGAGCTGTTCAGTGTGAACGACTGGTCGGCCGCCAGATCGTAGCCGGAGACCCCCGTCGTTTCGACCGCCCAGTAGTTGCCGAAGGGCACGTTGCTGATGCTGCAGTCGCCCGAGGCGTCGGTCGTGCACGTCATCGACGTGGCGACGTCCTCATTCCCGTGTGGGGCCGCCCCGCCCACCGGCGTGTTGTCGGTGTACAGGGTGAACACGGCTCCCTCGAGCGGTGCACCCGGCGTCTGGTCGTCGGTCTTGTGGATGTTCACGGTGCCGCAGTTCGTGATGTTCACCGGGATCGGCGCCACGAAGTCCTTGACCGCCGCCGTGAACGAGTCGGACGAACGGCTCTTGAGGTACGCGGCTCCGAACGCTTTGCACGTGCCCGACGGGAGGATGCCCGAATCCGTGAGGTTGATGGCAGCCTCACCGAACGTCCTCGGGCTGAGGTTGCGAGGTGCGTTCGGCGCGATCGGGTCGACGACCGTTCCGGTCGTTGGGTTGTTCGAGGGGTCGTTGATCGATCCCTCGAAGTTCGCGCCCGACAACGACTGCACCTTGCCCCAGCAGGGGACCTTGTTCGATGCTTCGCACACGTTCGAGGCGTTGCCGCTCGTCACCCAGAGGTGATAGCCGAGCGTCGGATGGGTCCCGCCCTGTGACAGGTCGTACTTGATCAGCACGTCGCCCGCCGTACGGATCGGCGTGACGCCGTTCGTCGAGGTTGTGGCGTCTTGGTTGAACTCGAAGTCCATGTTCGTGGTACCGCTCGGCTCCTGGACCCGCTCCCAGGCGAGGTACAGGAAATCGTCACCGTTGGCCTTCTCGTTCGCGACGTAGAACCGGGTCAGGTCGCTCTTGTTGGGCGGGATCGATCCCGCCACGACCGTCGGAACCGCGGTGTCCTCCTTGGTCCCCTGCCCGAAGGAGTCGTCGGTCTGCCCTGTGGGCTTGTCGATGCCCTTCTTCAGGTTCGGGGCGGTTGCCCAGTCGGTCTCGGAACCATTGACCACGAGGTTGCCGTCGTTCGCGTCGAAGGTGCTGCCGCTGAGGCTCGCCAAGACCGGCAATGCGAACCCAACGAGGATGCTTACCGCGATCGCTGCGACGAGCGCACGCGATCGATGTGACCGACTTCGTCGGCTCATCTGGATCTCCCTCCCACAGCTGCGCAGGCGCAGATCGCCTGCGAGTCCTCTCCATGCTTGGTGGCGGTGGGGAACCCGCCGATGCGCCCCTCCCAGGCGCAGCACCCGCTCAGCCCGCAACGCGGGGACGCGATGGTGCCGTTCTGATGCACGGATGTGCAATCGATTTTGGCAACCTTTCACAGGTCGTTCACGGGTTCGGGGCGTGAGGGCCGCTTTCTTCACTCCTCCTTCACGTCGTGAGGCTTCCGTGCGGACGTTGAGCCTGCCGCCGGGTGGTGACCGGTGCCGCGTACGATGGCTGCACGCCAGCGGCCGCAGCCGGCGGCCGGGAACAGAAAGGAGCCCACCAGGTGCCGGACCTGATGGACGAGATCGTCTCCCTCGCCAAGCGCCGGGGGATCGCCTTCCAGTCCTCGGAGATCTACGGGGGCCTTCGCTCGTCGTGGGACTACGGTCCGATCGGCGTCGAGCTGAAGAACAACATCAAGCAGGCGTGGTGGCGCACGATGGTGCAGCTGCGTGACGACGTCGTCGGGCTGGATGCCGCCGTCATCATGTCGCCCCGCGTCTGGGAGGCGAGCGGCCACCTCGAGGTGTTCGCCGACCCGCTGATCGAGTGCCTGACCTGCCATAACCGGTACCGCGCCGACCAGCTTCCCCAGCCTCCCGTCTGCCCCAACTGCGGGAGCAAAGGCTTCACGGACCCGCGCAACTTCAACCTGATGTTCGCGACGCACATGGGGCCGGTTGCCGGCGACGACAACACGGTCTACCTGCGGCCCGAGACCGCCCAGGCGCCGTTCGTGGACTTCCAGCTCGTCCAGACCGCCTCACGCAAGAAGATCCCCTTCGGGATCGCCCAGATCGGCAAGTCCTTCCGCAACGAGATCACGCCCGGCAACTTCATCTTCCGGATGCGCGAGTTCGAGCAGATGGAGATGGAGTTCTTCGTCGAGCCGGGGACCGACGAGACCTGGCACGAGTACTGGATCGACGCGCGGCATCGCTGGTACCTCGACCTCGGGCTGAAGCCCGAGCACCTGCGGCTCCGCGAGCACGACGCCGAGGAGCTGAGCCATTACTCGAAGCGGACCGTCGACCTCGAGTTCGCCTATCCGTGGACGGATTGGGGCGAGTTGGAGGGGATCGCGAACCGCACCGACTACGACCTGAAGGCGCACGAGGCGGCGAGCGGGGTCGACCTGTCCTACTTCGATCAGGAGCGGGACGTGCGCTACCACCCGTTCGTGATCGAGCCCGCGGTGTCGGTCGACCGCGCGCTCCTCGCCTTCCTGCTCGACGCCTACACCGTCGACGAGGCGCCCACCGCGAAAGGCACGTTGGAGAAGCGAACCGTCCTGCGGCTGCACAAGGACCTCGCGCCGATCAAGGTCGCGGTGCTCCCACTGTCACGCAACGAGCGCCTGACTCCCGAGGCGAAACGCGTCCATGAGCTGTTGCGGCCCGAGTGGATCACGTCGTTCGACGACGCAGGGGCGATCGGGCGTCGCTACCGCCGGCAAGACGAGATCGGCACACCGTTCTGCGTGACCGTCGACTTCGACTCGCTCGAGGATCGGGCGGTGACGGTGCGCGACCGCGACTCGACGGAGCAGAAGCGCGTTCCCATCGACGGCCTCCTCGACGAGCTCCGCTCCCGCCTCACGAC
>JBKPRM010000305.1:0-9452 GCA_046734555.1 Actinomycetota bacterium
CGCCAACACGCTGATCGTCGATCGCGCCGACATGCTCGGGCTCGCCCAGCTCTATCAGCTCCGCGGCCGCGTCGGCCGATCCTCGGAGCGCGCGTTCGCCTACTTCTTCTTCCCGGAGCATCGCGAGATGACCGAAGAGGCGCACCTGCGGCTCGCGACGATCTCGAAGCACCAGGCGCTCGGCTCCGGTTTCAAGATCGCCTTGCGCGATCTCGAGATCCGGGGAGCCGGGAACCTGCTCGGCGCCGAGCAGAGCGGTCACATCGCCGCCGTGGGGTTCGATGCGTACGCCCGCATCCTGCAGGAGTCGGTCGAGGAGCTCCAAGGCACCGAGATCGTCCCCGAGAAGGAGCTCCGGATCGATCTGCCGGTCAAGGCGTTCATCCCGCCGGGGTGGCTCGCGCAGGAATCGCTCCGCCTCGAGCTGTACCGGCGGATCGGCATGGCCAACGACCACGCCGCGCTCGCGATGATCCGAGACGAGACGGCGGACCGGTTCGGCGCGTTACCCGAGCCCGTCGAGGTGCTGTTCGCGATCGCCTCGCTCCGCTTGAGCGGGCTGCAGCTCGGTGTCGAGGAGATCGCGACGTATCGCGACCAGGTGCGGATCAAGCCACTGACGCTGTCCGACGTGGTCGAGATCGGCCTCTCGGCGCTGATCCCGGGAGCGACCTACGCCGAGGCGACGCGCACGTTGAACCTGCTGCCCGAGCGGGTCTTCGGCGTCGAGCTGGTTCGCTGGGTCGAGTCGCGGATGCGACAGGCCGCGGGCGAGCCGGCGGAACCGGGGCTGCCGTCTCTCGTCGCCGAGCCCGCCTCGTAGACTGCCGCGATGCATCTCACCACCCGTGCCGTGCTGCGCGCCCTCGCGGTTGCTGTCGTACTGGTCACCCTCGCTGCATGCGCCGCCGCCGGTCCGCCACCCGCCGCCACGGTCGCGGGCTCCGACATCACGAACGACCAGCTCGCGACGACCGCCGGCGTCTTCAAGGCGGTCTCGGATCTGAATCAGCAGCCGTGTGGCCAGACCGAGGGCGAGACCGACACCCCCGAGGCGGCATGCAACCGGTTCTCGCTCGGCGCGCTGATCCAGTTCCGCGAGGCCGACCTGTACGCCCAATCGCACGACGTCACCGTCGACGACGCGAAGGTGCAGAAGTCGCTCGACTCGTTCCAACGAAGCGTCGGAGCGGACCAGCTCACGAGCCAGCTGGACGCGAACGGCGTGACGATCGATGACGTGCGCGAGCTGATCCGTCTCTCGCTCGTCCAGGGCGCCGTCGCGAAGGCCGTGACCGCGGAGCGGCTGACCGATGCCCGCCTGCGTCAGCGCTACCAGGATTCGATCGGCGATTACACGACGCTGCACGTCGACCACATCTTGGTGAAGACCAAGGCCGAGGCGGACCACGTCTATCGGCAGGTGACCGTCCCCGGGTTCACCCTCCAGGATTTCCAGGCGCTCGCGAAGCAGGTGTCGACCGACCCCAACGCGGCGCGCGACGGTGGCGAGCTGACGGTTCCCGCCACGCAGCTCGACAGCGATTTCGCGGCGGCGGCCGAGCAGCTCCAGCCCGGCGAGATCTCCCAGCCCGTGCACTCGCAGTTCGGCTGGCACGTGATCTGGATGATCGGTCGGGACGTCACGCCGTACGAGCAGGTGAAGGCGCAGATCGTGCAGCAGGCGAGCGCCCAGGAGTTCGAGGGGTGGATGCGCGACCAAGCTGCACAGGTGCAGGTCGATCCGAACTTCGGCCGCTACGACGCGCAGCAGCTCCTCGTCGTCCGGATCACGAGCACCGATCCGAGCGCCACCGGCTCGTCGGCTGCTCCCGTGACGCCGGTCAACGCGACGCCGTCACCGTGACACCAGAGGGCGTCGTCGGGGGGCCGGTGCCGTCCTCGCGAGGCGGCGACGCGGTCCTCGACCTGATCCGCGTGCAGGCGCGGCTTCGCGCGCCCGACGGATGCCCGTGGGACCGTGAGCAGACCCATCGCACGTTGGCTCGGCACCTCCTCGAGGAGACGTACGAGCTGCTCGAGGCGATCGACGCTGGCGACGAGGCCGCGATACGAGACGAGCTCGGCGATCTGCTGCTGCAGGTGACGTTCCACGCGCAGATTGCGGCAGAGGAGGGCCGGTGGGACATCGACGACGTGGCGCAGGCGCTCGTCGACAAGCTCGTGCACCGGCACCCCCACGTCTTCGGCGACGTCGAGGTCGCCGATGCCGACGAGGTGCTCATCAATTGGGAGAAGCTGAAGGCCGAGGAGACGGGCGGCCGCAAGCCCGTCGACGCCGACATCCCCGAGGCGCTGCCCGCGCTCGCACGTGCGTCGAAGGTGCAGCGACGCGCGGCCGGGTGGGGCTTCACGTGGCGCACACCCAGGCATGCGCTCGCGAAGCTCCGCGAGGAGGTCGATGAGCTCGACGAGGCCTTGTCCGACACCGGCCGTGCTGAGGACGAGCTCGGCGACGTGCTGTTCGCGACGGTCGCCATTGCGCGGTTGCTCGGGCTCGACGCTGAATCGGCGCTGCGACGTGCGACGACGCGGCTCGCGGGCCGTGCCGAGCGGACCCTGGCGCTCGCGAACGAGCGTGGGCTCGACCCGGAGGGACTGACGGAGGACGAGCTGCTCGCGCTGTATCGCGAGGCGAACGAGACGTGACGCGTCGCTCCCCGGTCGGCGGACCGACCTCGGGTACGATCGGCCGGCGATGAGCTCGATCGCGGAGGTCCACGCACGCCAGATCCTCGATTCTCGGGGCGACCCGACGGTCGAGGTCGACGTCGTGCTCGACGACGGAGCCGTCGGGCGCGCGGCCGTGCCGAGCGGGGCCTCGACGGGGGAGCACGAGGCGAGGGAGCTCCGCGACGGCGATGCGGCGCGATACCGCGGCAGGGGTGTGCTGCGCGCCGTCGACAACGTGAACGGACCGATCGCCGGAGCGGTCGGTGGTCTCGACGCGTTGGATCAGCGGGAGGTCGACCGGGCGCTGATCGACCTCGACGGGACGCGGAACAAGGACGCTCTCGGCGCGAACGCCATCCTGGGCGTCTCCCTCGCCACCGCGCGCGCCGCGGCCGACAGCTCGGGCCTGCCGCTGTACCGCTACCTCGGCGGGCCGAACGCGCATCTGCTCCCGACCCCGATGCTGAACGTGATCAACGGCGGCGCGCACGCCGACAACGACCTCGAGCTCCAGGAGTTCATGCTCGTGCCGGCCGGCGCGGCGTCGTTCGGCGAAGGACTTCGGTGGGGCGCCGAGTGCTTCCACGCGCTGCAAGCGCTCCTGCAGGACAAGGGCCTGGCGACCGCGGTCGGCGACGAGGGCGGCTTCGCCCCGGCGATCTCGACCGGCGCCGAGGCATGCGAGCTGTTGCTCCAGGCGATCGAGATCGCCGGTCTGGAGCCCGGCGCCGAGATGGCGATCGGGTTGGACCCGGCGACGAGCGAGCTGTACCGCGACGGTGCCTATCACCTGGAGGGCAGCACGCGTTCGACCGAGGACATGATCGCCTACTGGTCGGGACTGCTCGACCGGTTCCCGATCGTGTCGATCGAGGATGCCTGCGCCGAGGACGACTGGGACGGGTGGGTCGCGATCACGCGTGAGCTCGGTGGGCGCGTGCAGCTCGTCGGCGACGACCTGTTCGTGACGAACACCGAGCGGCTCGACCGCGGGATCCGCGAGCGCGCCGCGAACGCGATCCTCGTGAAGGTCAACCAGATCGGCACCCTGACCGAGACGCTCGACGCGATCGCGCTGGCGCAGCGCTCGAGCTTCGGCGTCGTGATCAGCCATCGCAGCGGCGAGACGGAGGACACGACGATCGCCGATCTTGCGGTCGCGACGAACGCGGGCCTGCTCAAGAGCGGTGCGCCGAGCCGCGGGGAGCGCACAGCCAAGTACAACCAGCTGCTCCGGATCGAGGAGGAGCTCGGCGAGACCGCGCGCTACGCGGGCGCGACGCGCATCGCGGGGCGACCACCCGGGGGCATGAGCGCTCCATGAGCGCTCGGGCCACGGCGACTTCCCCCGCCGCAGCCCCGGGGAAGCAGGGCGAGCGCCACGGCGCGCGGGTCACGCCGCGCGCGTCGATCCTGGGGTTCATCGTGGTCCTCGCTGCGATCTTCGCCGTCGCCCCGGCTCGCGCGTATCTCGATCAGCGCGCAGAGCAGCTGCGCCTGACCGAACAGGTCCAGGAGCTGCAGACGCGGAACGCGGCGCTCGAGCAGCAGCTGGCGCAGCTGCACGATCCCGCCGAGCTCGAGCGGCTCGCGCGCGAATGTCTCGGACTGGTCGATCCGGGCGAGATCGCGTTCGTCCCGATCCGCCGCGGTCAGGCGCCCGTCCCGCCGAACTGCGATTGATCGACGAACCGGAGGTCGACCGCTTCGCAGACCCAGTCGTAGCCGATCCGCCGGTAGATCCCATTGGACGTCGGGTTGGCGAGATCGGTGTGCAGGCAGCAGGAGTCCGCACCGCTGCGCAGGGCCTCGGCGCTCGCGTGCGCGACGAGTGCCGTCGCGTACCCGTTCCCTCTGTCGGCGGGCGGCGTATACACGGGTCCGATACGAGCGCCGCCCGGCGGGGTCGGCGTCGCGCCGGTCATCGACACGGGGCGCCCCGCGTCCTCCCAGAGCCAGTACTCGCCGTCCGCGATGGCGCCCTGCATCCGGCGCCGGCGCATCTCCGGGTCCCCGACGAAGTCGGGAACGGCCTCAGCGACGAACTCCTCGGTCCAGGCGACCAACAGGTCAAGATCGTCGCTCGTCGCCCGGCGGGGCCCGCCCGCCGCGTTACCCGCGTCCCGAACCGCGGTGAGCTCGTAGACGCCTTGTCGGGTCGAGATCTCAGCCGAGCCCCCGCGCCGAGCGGTCCAGATGTCGGCGAAGCGCTGTGCCTCGGGCACGGCGCCGACGACGCCGGGCGGTCGCTCCCCGGCTCGGTCGACCGCCTCGGCCAGGGCGTCCACCGCCCTGGCCGCGGTGGGCTCGGCGACCACCACGTTGTGCGGCGGCGTCCGCAGGGCCGCTCCGACGACCGACGCGCCGTCGAGCGCGGTCCACAGGCGAAACGTCGGATAGACCTCCGGACGCCGCCGGATCAGGTCGAGGATGCCGAGCATCAGGTTGTGGCGCGCGGGGGAACGAAGCAGCAGCGGCGCAGATGCCTCTGCGAAGTCGGCCGGGTCGTCGTGGCGGCGGACCTCCATCGGTCGATGCTATCGGCGGCTCCGCCACGTTGACGTGCGGGTTCCCTCTCACGCATGCTTGGCGCCTGCCGGGAGCGACCCGGCGACGAGGAGGAGAGCCAGATCGCTATCGAGGTCGGCGCCACGATCACCGCGACCGTGATGCGCATCGAGAACTACGGCGCGTTCCTGCAGCTCGAGGACGGCCGCATGGGCCTGGTCCACATCTCCGAGATCGATCGGAACTACGTCAAGGACGTCCGCGAGCACCTTCGTGAGGGCGACAGCGTCGAGGCGAAGGTCGTCGCGATCAAGGACGACGGCAAGATCGACCTCTCGATCAAGGCGCTCCAAGATCCCGCGCCCCCGAGGCAATCCCGCCGAGGCAGCGACCCCGAGTTCGAGCAGATGCTGAAGAAGTTCATGCGGCAGAGCGAAGAGCGCCAGGTCGACTTCCGCCGGGCCACCGAGCACAAGCGCAAGTAGGGTCGTGCCCCCCGAGTTCCGCGGGTCGGACCTCGGCGTCGTCCGCGAGCAGCTCGGTCGCGAGCCCTCCACGTCGTTCGACGTGATCGTCCGCTGCCCGTCGGAGCACCCGCTCGTGATCCGTGACGCACCGATCGCCGCCGACGGGTCGCCGTTCCCGACGATGTTCTGGCTCACGTGTCCGGATGCCGTCGCGGCGGTCTCGAGGCTCGAGGCCGACGGCTGGATCGCGCGGCTGAACGAGCGGTACGACAGCGACGCGGCGTTCCGCGCCGATCTCGACCGGGCGCACGCGGAGGCCGCCGCCGAGCGAGCGCGGGTGCTGCCCGAGGCCGGGACGTGGGGCGGCGTCGGCGGAACGCGACGCGGCGTGAAGTGCCTGCACGCCCACTACGCCAACCACCTCGCCGGTGGCGACGACGTCGTCGGGGCGTGGGTCGCGACCCAGGTCGAGCCGATCCATGCCGAGCACGTCCTCGGCGAGCGGATCGCGGTGATCGACCAGGGCACGCACTCCTGCCGGGTGCTCGTCGTCGAGCGCGCTCGGGACGGGGAACCGGCCGAACTCGCGAGCGACATGATCATCACGAAGCTCGGGGAGGGCGTCGATGCGACCGGAGCGCTCAGCCCTGCGGCGGTTGCGAGGACCGAGTTCGTCTTCGCGCGCTACTGCCGGCGCGCTCGCGCGCTGGGCGCCGCGAAGATCCGCGTCGCCGCGACGAGCGCTGTCCGCGACGCGGCCAACCGTGAGCTGTTCGTCGAGATGGTTCGCCGGCACGCCGGCACCGACCCCGAGGTGATCGGCGGTGACGAGGAGGCTCGCCTGTCGTTCCTCGGCGGCACGCGCGGGCTCGACGCGGGCGACGGACCCTTCCTGCTCGTCGATATCGGTGGGGGTTCCACGGAGTTCGTCGTGGGACGCGAGCCGGGCCGCGCCGACCGCCGGATCAGTACGCAGATGGGCTCCGTGCGCCTCACGGAGCGGTTCGTCGCGACCGACCCGCCCCATGCGGGGGAGCTCGCGGCGATGCGCCGAGAGATCGGTGACCGGCTCGACGAGGCCGAGCTCGCGGTTCCCGAGATCCACATCGCGCGGACGTTCGTGTCGGTCGCGGGCACGGCCACGACGATCCAGGCGATCGCGCTCGGCCTCGCGCGCTACGACGTCGAGGCGACGCACCGGTCGTGGCTCTCGGTGGAGGACTGCGAGCGCGTCGTGGCCGACCTGGCCGCGATGACGAACCCCGAGCGCGCCGCGATCCTCGTGATGGCGCCCGGACGCGGCGATGTGATCGTGGCCGGCGGCGAGATCCTGGTCGCCGCGTTGCGGCGGCTCGGGTTCGAGCGGACGCTCGTGTCCGAGACGGACATCCTGCAGGGCCTCGCCTGGGACACGCTCGGGCTGGGGTAGCCTTCCCGCCATGCCGAGCAAAGCCAGGGAGCGGCAGCTCGCCAAGGGCGCGGAACGTCGCCGTTTGGAGCGCGAACGCGCACGGCGCCGACGCTCGATCGCGCTCGGTGTCGCCGGGGCGATCGCCGGTCTGCTGGTGATCGCGCTCGGGTACACGATCCTCACCCGAGACAACGGGACCCCGGCGGCGACGGACACGCCGGCGACCTCTCCGACGAAGCCACCGAAGGCCGGGCCCCCCGAGCAGACCGGCACCGTGACCGCCCAAGCGAAGCCGCCGGCGAAGGTCGCGTGCGGCGCCTCTGTGCCCGCGGCTGCTAGCACCCCGAAGCCGCAGTTCAACCACGCGCCGACGATCGATCAGGCGCTCGCGAAGGAAACGGACTACTCGGCCGTGATGCAGACGTCCTGCGGCTCGATCACGATCTCGCTCGACAGCAAGGCCGCGCCACAGACCGTCGCGAGCTTCGTCTTCCTGGCGAAGCATCACTTCTTCGACGGGACGTTCTTCCATCGGGTGGTCGACTCGATCGACGTGGTGCAGGGCGGCGATCCGACCGGCACCGGCGGCGGTGGTCCGGGTTACTCGATCCCCGACGAGGCGACCGGGTCTGAGCAGTACACGCCCGGCACGGTCGCCATGGCGAAGAGCTCGGCGCCGAACAGCGGCGGCAGCCAGTTCTTCTTGATCACGGGACCCGAGGGGTCGAACCTGGACGCGAACCCCGTGTACACGATCTTCGGGAAGATCACGACCGGGCTCGACGTCGCCAAGCGGATCAACGCGCTGATGCCGAAGGAGAAGGGCTATGACGGCATGCCGACCGAAGCAGTCTACATCGAGTCGGTGACGATCGACGCGTCGAAGACGCCCAAGCCTTCTGCGAGCGCCAGCCCGAGCGGCTGATCGTCACGGCAGGGCGGCGGGCGCCGTGTCGGCGGCGAGCCATCCGGCGATACCGTCGCGAAGCGTCGTTTTGATGTCCTCGTCTGCGAAGCTCACGTCGACGGCCGTGCGAGCGATGTCGGCGAGCGTCTCATCACCGTAACCCCAGGCGTCGCGTGCGGCGGCGAACACGTCGGTCAGCCAGCCGCCGAACATCGTCGGGTCGTCGCTGTTGAGGGTCACCGTCACGCCCGCGTCGCGGAGCGCCGGGAACGGGTGCGCCGCGAGGTCACCGTAGGTACCGGTCGCGACGTTGGAGATCGGACACACCTCGAGCGGCAGGGCGCGCGCCGCCAAGGCGTCGACGAGCGCTGGGTCCTCCGCGGCGCGCACCCCGTGGCCGATCCGATCGGGCCCCAGGAACTCGATCGTCGCGCGGACGTTGTCGGGACCGGCCCATTCCCCGGCATGCGGGACGCTTCGTAGGCCCGCCTCGCGCGCGCGACGGAACAGCGGCGCGAACGGTTCGACGGCCGTTCGTTCGCTGCCCGCGCAGTTCAACGCCACGACGCCTCGGCCCGCGTAGCGCACCGCGACCTCGACGGTGCGTTCGGCGTCGTCCACGCCGTTGTCCCGCACGATGTCCGGGCACAGCTGGACGACGACGCCGTGGGCCCGACCGCCGGCGGCGAGGCCGTCGAGCACGGCCTCGATCGGCCCGAACCAGTCGTCGCCGAGCCGTCTCGCGTGGTTGGTCGGGCTGAACACGACCTCGGCATACCGGACGCCGGTCGCCGCGAGGTCCTCGCAGCACTCGACCGCGAGCCGGTGGAAGTCGTCGAGCCGGCCGAAGGAGCGGCACAACGCGATGTAGTTGTCGATGAAGTCGATCGGCCCGTCGAACCTCCAGCGATCATCATCCAGACCATCGGGCAGCGCTGCTCCGTCGCGGTCGGCGAGCTCCCGGAGCGTCGCCGGCCGAACGCTTCCTTCGAGGTGCAGATGCAGCTCAGCCATGGGGAGGGTCCGCAGAACGCGCATCTGATCGATGGTAGTCCGCGGTGGGACAAGGGCCGTCGGTAGCCTGCGGTCATGGCGCGGTACACCTATGGCGACTCGAGGCTCGCGGGGGACCGTCTCGAGCTGGTGGCACGGCTGTTCGAATCCGCGAGCCGCGCGTTCCTCGTTGCAGCCGGCGGTGCTCCGGAGGTCGCGGTCGATCTCGGGTCGGGTCCCGGAGCGACGACCGCCCTGCTGGCCGACGTGTCCCGCTCGAGGGTGACGATCGGGGTCGAGCGGTCGATCGCGTTCGCCCGACGGGCGAGGCAACGGCATCCGGCACGCGTCGTGGTCGCCGACGTCGCGGCGTCGCACCTGCCGATCGGCCGGGCGGGCCTCGTCTACGCGCGATTGTTGCTCGCCCACCTCGCCGATCCGGCCGCCGCCGTCGCTCGATGGTCAACCATAC
>JBKPRM010000306.1:0-3075 GCA_046734555.1 Actinomycetota bacterium
GGGAGATGGAGGCCGCCCGACCGGCGCCCGACCGTTGGCGGCTGATCGCGCGGTGGCTCGGCGTCTCGGTCGCCACGATGTTGCTCGCCGCGGATCTGATCGACGACGACGAGGCCACACAGGCCCAGACGATCGCGGGCCGGCTCGGCGCCGGCGACGAGGGGGATGCGTCCGTCGACGGCGCGAAAGACTTCTTCGACGAAGAGCGGGCGGCGATCGACAGACGGGCGCTCGAGGGCCTCGTGAGCGGGGCGGAAGCCGTGCAACTCACCAGCATCGTGGAGCGCCTGCGATCGACGGCGGGGGCGCCGAGGTCGGAGGCGTGGCGGCGGGCGAGCCTCACCAAGGAGCTGGCGGTCGAGCCAGAGGCGCTCGCGGCCTCGCGGGCCGCGGTCATCGGCGTGGCATCCAATATCCCGAGCGACCCGCTCGCCGTGGTCGTCCAGCTGACGAGCGAGCTGATCGCCGACCTGATCCAGGCGAAGGTCGGGCAGGACCTGACGTCGTGCACGCTGGCGATCAGCGTCTTGCCCGCCTTCGTCCGGGTGCGGGTCGCGGTGCCGCGGTCGACAGCGCGCCCGGCGCATCCCGTCGGCGACGAGGCGGGTTGGGGCTGGCGGTTCGTGACACAGCTCGCGACGCGCTGGGGAGCGGGGTCGGAAGGCGAGGCCTACATCGCCTGGTTCGATGTCGATCTGCCGGAGCCGGGGGCGCGCGCCGCACGGACCGCGGTCTCCTGAGCTTCGGGGACCCCTCCGTGAACCGGAGAGCCCTCGCTATCCTCCTGCGTCGTGGACGATATCTCTCCCAAGGAAGCCACCAGACGTCAGGCCATCGCGGACGAGCTGGTCGAGATCGGCATCGCGGAGGGCGTCTTCCACGTGATGGCGCACGACGGGCAGCTCCTCGAGCTGCGGTGTGAGACCCCGAAGTGCTACTGCCCGGACGGCCGCGGCTTCTTCCCGAAACCACCGCTGCCCGATTCCGAGTGGGACCCCACGCTCGACCATTACCCCATCCTCAAGTCGAACGGCGGTCACAAGGATCCTTGGAACGTCCGCCTGGCGCACAAGCTCTGCAACCGAGAGGACTTCGCGTGGCGCGACCGCGTCACCCGCATGATCAAGGAACACCGGTCACTTCAGGAGATGGCGGAGGAGCTCAACCGTGTCGGAGCATTGCACCCGCACGGCGCCGGTCCGTGGACGGCCGAGAGCGTGCGCGCGGCGTTCGTCACGTCCTGACCCGCCGATCGAAGGAGGCCAACCGACATGCGGCTCGAGAACCGCGCAGCGCTGATCACCGGCGGCACCTCAGGGATCGGCGAGGCTACGTCGCTGCTCTTCGGGCGGGAGGGCGCGAAGGTCGCCGTCGTCGGCCGCAGTGCGGAACGCGGTGAGCGGGTCGCCGAGCAGATCCGCTCGGATGGCGGCGAGGCGATCTTCGTCCGGTCGGACGTGCGGAAGGTCGAGGACTGTCGCAACGCGGTCGCGCACACGGTGGAGGCGTTCGGCCGGCTCGACGTGCTGTTCAACAACGCCGGCACGTACTACGCCAACGACACCGTCGGGTGCACGGAGGAGGAGTGGGATGACCAGGTCGACACGAGCCTGAAGGGCACGTTCCTCATGTCGAAGTTCGCCCTTCCCCACATGATCGCGGCCGGATCGGGCTCGATCGTCAACTGCGCTTCGGGGTGGGGGCTGGTCGGCGGTGCCCGAGCGGTCGCGTACTGCGCCGCGAAAGGCGGCATGGTGGTCATGACCAAGGCGATGGCGATCGATCACGGTGCGCAAGGCATCCGCGTGAACGCCGTTTGTCCCGGCGACACCGATACGCCGATGGAACGCGAGGACGCGCGGGCGCAGGGCCTCACCTGGGATCAGTACGTGGAAGCCATGACCGGCGGCCGGCCGATCGCGCGGATGGCGACCCCCGAGGAGATCGCTCAGGCGGTGCTGTTCCTGGCGAGCGACGAGTCCTCCTACGTGACGGGCGCGGCGCTGCCGGTCGACGGTGGCGGCGTCGCCGAGTGAGCCATCCCGGATCGCAGGACCATCGACCCATCGACCCGGTGGGACGCGCCGACTAGGCTCGCCCGCAGCCCGGATCGCGGACGGCGGCGCGATCGACCCCGACCGAGGGAGGCCCCGTGCGTGCACGATCTGAAGCGTCGGTACTCTTGGTGCTCGCCGCCGCCGTCGTGCTCGTCGCGACGAGCACGACAGCGCTGGCTTCCTCACCCGGGACGCGCGTCTGGGCGCAGGTGTACGACGGTCCGGCAGGCGGACCGGACGTTCCTGCGGCGATCGCCGTCAGCCCGGACTCTTCGACCGTGTTCGTCACCGGGAGCAGTCGAAGTGAGCTCACCGGGCAGGACGCGGTCACGATCGCGTACGCATCGGATGGCAGCACGCTGTGGAGCCGTCGCTACGACGGGCCGGCGCACGGAGACGACGGCGGGGTCGACCTCGGCCTGAGCGCCCAGGGCGACACGGTGTACATGGCGGGGAGCGCCGGCGGTCCCTCGTCGAGCCAGATCCTCGTGACCGCGTACGACGCGATGAGCGGCGCGCGGGTCTGGGCGACGCGGATCGGTTCCCAGCTGCTGTTCGATGAGGTGGCCGCGCTCGCGGTGAGCCCCGATCGCTCGAGGGTCTTCGTCACGGGGGTGCGCCGGTACTTCGACGATTCGGACATCCGAACGATCGCCTTGGACGCATCAAGCGGCTCGGTCGTGTGGACGCGGCGCTTCGAGGGGAGCTCGCAGCAGCCGAGCGCGCCGACCGACCTGCGCGTATCGCCGGATGGTTCGCTGGTCGTGATGACCGGCTGGTTCCAGGCTGCCGGAACCGACCGCACTTCGACCCAGGCCGTCACGGTCGCCTACGAGGCCGCCGACGGGTCGCGACGCTGGGCGCAACGGTTCGACGGGAACACGCCCTCCGGCCAGGACCGCGCCTCGGGTGTGGAGATCGCCCCGGACTCCTCCGCGGTGTACGTCGCGATGGCGAGCGAAGGCGCGACGAACGACCTCGACTACCTGACGCTCGGGTACGACGCAGGCACCGGATC
>JBKPRM010000307.1:0-7124 GCA_046734555.1 Actinomycetota bacterium
CTGCGGATCCGGGAACCGGGCTGGCGCGTCGGGCTGTTGATCAATGGGTTGGGCGCCATCGCCACAGCGGTCCTGCTCGCGATCATCGCGTCGACGAAGTTCCTCGAAGGCGCGTGGATCGTGATCGCGTTGATGCCGGTGGCCGTCGTTGCGCTGCTGCGGTTGCACAAGCAGTACGAGCGGGAGCGGGTCGAGCTCGAGCAAGACCTGGCGGCGTTCGAGCCTCCCGCCGGGCGTGCGCCGATCGCGATCTTGCTCGTGGACGACCTCGACCCGAAGACGGTCCATGCGCTGCAGTACGCGCGGACGATCCGCGTCGATCGCGTGATCGCCGTGCACGTCGAAGAGACGCCGGAGCGCACCCGCGATCTGCAGCGGTCATGGCAGACGGCGGGGCTCGGAGAGATCCCGCTCCGCGTGATCCGCGGCAGCGACGACCAGGCGGCGAGCATCGCCGGGTTCCTCGCCGCCTACCAACGCGACGATCGCGACGTGATCGTGATCGTGCCGGTGCCGCACACCCGCACCGCGAGGGCGCGGCTCAGCGACAGCCGGATGGGCGCCCGTCTGGACCGCGCGCTGCTGCCCTATCCCAACGTCCGGGTGACGCTCGTGCGCGACCATCCTGACGGGGTGCATCCGCTGCAGCGCGACGCCGAGGGCCGGCCGGTGGTACGGCTGGCGACCCGCGGGCTGCACGAGGTCGTGATCTTGGTCGACACCCTCGACCGCGCGACGCTGCAGGCGATCGAGTACAGCATGGATCTCGGCGCCACCTCGATCCGCGCCGTGCACGCCGCAGCCGACCCCGATCGGGCGGCGCGGCTGGTTGACCGGTGGACCGAGCTCAGCGCGCCTGTGCCGCTCGACGTGATCGAGTGCTGGGACCGCGACATCCCGCGCGCCCTCGAACGCTACGTCGTCGGGCTGGCCAAGGAGACGACCGAGGTGACCGCGGTGATGCCTCGTCGCTACTACCCGAAGTTCCGCCAGCGCCTGCTGCACGATCGAACGAGCCGCCGGATCCAGCGGACCCTGGGACGCTACGCGCACGTCGACGTCGCCGATGTGCCGTACTCCGTGCGGACGCGACGGGAGACGCCCCACCGCGAGCCGGTGCTCGCGAGTGACTGAGCAACCCGACCTCGGGCTCGGCTACGCGGTCAAGCGCGTCCTGCTCGGGCGGCCCCTCGCCACGTCGCGACTCGAACATGAACGGCTGGGCAGGCCGACCGCCCTCGCGGTGTTCAGCTCCGACAACATGTCCTCGGTCGCGTACGCGACCGAGGAGATCCTCCGCGTCCTGATCCCCGCCGTTGGTGTGCTCGCGTTCTCCTACGTTTTGCCGATCTCCGCCGTCATCGTGCTGATCGAGGCCATCTTGATCTTCAGCTACCGACAGACGATCAAGGCGTATCCGACGGCCGGTGGCGCCTACATCGTTACGAAGGACAACCTCGGCCTCCTGCCCGCCCAGCTCGCGGGCGTCGCCCTGCTGATCGATTACGTGCTCACGGTGAGCGTCTCGACCGCCGCGGGCGTCCAGGCGATCAGCTCGGTCGTGCCGCTCGGCGTGTCGGTCCGCGTCGGACTGTCCCTGGGCTTCGTGTGGCTGATCGCGTACGCGAACCTGCTGGGCGTGCGCGAATCAGGCCGGATCTTCGCGCTCCCGACATACCTGTTCATCGTCAGCCTCGGACTCACGTGCGTCGCAGGCATCGTCCAGGTCGTGACCGGCCACCTCCAGCCGTTCTCGCTGTCGACACAGCAGGCGAACGGCGGACTGTCCCTTGCCACCGGCGCCGTGACCGCGTTCGTCCTACTCAAGGCGTTCGCATCGGGAGGCGCGGCCGTCACCGGCGTCGAGGCGATCTCCAACGGCGTGCCGGCGTTCCGCAAGCCCGAGTGGCGGAACGCCCAGATCACGCTCGTGTGGATGGGTGTCGTGCTCGGCACCTCGTTCCTGGCGGTGTCGTTCCTGGCGGCGCACCTGCACGTCGTGCCCGTCGCCGACGAGAGCAAGTCGGTCCTCGCCAGCATCGCCGAGGCGGTGTACGGCGGCGGCACGATCGGACGGCTGCTGTTCCTCGTGCTGCAGGTCGGCACCACGTTGATCTTGATCTTGGCGGCGAACACGTCCTTCGCGGACTTCCCTCGCCTCGCGAGCTTCCACGCGGGCGACGCCTTCATGCCGCGGCAGCTCACGAAGCGCGGGCACCGGCTCGTGTTCTCGAACGGGATCATCGCACTCGCTGCGGCCGCGAGCGTCGTGATCGTGATCTTCGGCGCGAGCGTGACGAAGATGATCCCGCTGTACGCCCTTGGCGTGTTCACGTCGTTCACGTTGTCGCAGACGGGCATGGCGAAGCGCCATCTGCGCTTGCGCGAAGCCGGCTGGCGGTTCGGGCTCTTCGTCAACGGCCTGGGTGCGGTCGCGACCTTCGTCGTCGCGATCGTGATCGCCGTCGTGAAGTTCGCCGGCGGCGCGTGGATCGTGATGGTCGCCGTTCCGGTGCTCGTGGCGCTGCTGGTGCGCGTGAACAGGACCTACGAAGCCGAGGACGAGCAGCTCGCGATCGATGCGAGTGACCGCGCCGCCGCGGGTCCGCCGGCGTCCCGCCACGCCGCGCTGCTGCTGATCGACGATCTCGACTCGGAGACGCTGCACGCCGCACAATACGCGCTGACGATCGCGCCGGCCGACGCGAGCGCGCTCGGCCTCGGGTCGGCGAGCGCCCGACTCGCGGCGTCGTGGGCAGCTGTCGGCTCGCGGATCCCCTTGCGGTTCGCGCCGTGCCGAGGCCGGGCCGGTGACTGCGTGCGGAGGTACATCGCGGGGGCGTATCCGCCCGACACGCAGGTCACGCTGATCATGCCGGCACCCGCCGATGAGTCATTGCGCGCACGGCTCCGCCGGGGACGGATGTGGGCCGGGCTCGCCGAGGACCTTCGCGATGTCGCCAACGTCGGTGTCGTCGTGGTGCGCGACCACGGCGGCGCAGGTCACCACGTGTGGGACGGCCGCGTACAGGTCTTGCCTCGACAGCGACACGTCGCGATCGTCCTCATCGAGGACCTGGACCGTGCGGTGCTGAAGGCGGCGCGGTACGCCTATGGCATCGACGCCGCCGTCGTGCGCGGCGTGCATGCCGCGAGCGACCCGGATCGCGCGGCGACGCTGATCGACCGATGGATGACCCAGGGATACCTGGCCGGGATCCCGCTCGACGTCGAAGAGTGCAGCGACCGCAACGTCGAACGGAGCCTCCGGCGTTACGTCGCGCAGTTCCAGCGGACCGACACCGAGATCACGCTGATCATGCCGCGGCGGCACTTCCACCGGCGCCGGCACGTGTTGCTCCACGACCGCACCAGCCGCCGTATCGCGAGGGCGTTCGCGCACCAGGCACATGTGGACGTCGTGATCGTGCCGTTCCATATCGGTGAGCCGAAGCGGCACGAACGGCCACATGAGCTCCCGGCTTCGCGCCCGGTGGCTAGACCGTCAGCTCCAGCCGCGGGTTGAGCATCACGGTCCGCCCGTGCTGGTTCCCCAGCACGCCTTCGACGACGACCTTCGTGCCGAGCGTCAGGCCGCGGATCGCACGGCGTCCCATGAACTGCACGAGCACCTCGCCCGTGCCGTCGGAGACGACGACCTCGAGCGACTCGTTGTCCTGCATCGGGAACACGGTCAGGCGGCGGATCACGCCGGCGACCTTCGTGCGTTCGCGCGGGTGGGCGTCACGGATCCGGACCGTGCCCGGAACCGAGTCGGCCCACTCGCGGATCTCCGCGTCGAGACGTGCCTCATCCGTCTCGGTCAGCCGATCCAGCCACCGGCGGAACGGGCCCACGGCCGCTGCCTAGGCCGCCGTGGTGCCGGCCTTGGCCTTCGCGACGTCGGCCTCGAGTCCCGACTCCCTGCTCTTGGAGACCCAGATCATCGCGCCGAGCACCGCCACCGCGATGATGACGATCGCCGCGCGGAGCGCCGTGTCATCGGTATGTGTCACGACGAGGGGCGCGATCAAAAGCGCGACGAGGTTCATCACCTTGATCAAGGGGTTGAGCGCCGGGCCGGCGGTGTCCTTGAACGGGTCGCCGACCGTGTCGCCGATCACGGCGGCCTTGTGGCTGTCTGAGCCCTTGCCGCCGTAATTGCCCTCCTCGATGAACTTCTTCGCATTGTCCCAGGCGCCGCCGGCGTTGCTGAGCATCACCGCGAGCAGCTGGCCGGTGAGGATCGCGCCGGCGAGGAACGCGCCGAGCGCCTCGGCCTCGAGGAAGAAGCCGGCGATCAGCGGCGCGAGCACGGCGAGCAGGCCGGGGGTCGTCAGCTCGCGGAGCGACGTGCGCGTGCAGATGTCGACGACCGCGCCGTAGTCCGGCTTCTCGGTGTAGTCCATGATCCCGGGGTGGTCGCGGAACTGGTTGCGCACCTCGACCACGACCTGCGCCGCGGCACGGCTCACCGCCCGGATCGCGAGCGAGCTGAACAGGAACGCGACGCACCCGCCGAGCAGCAGACCCACGAGCACCTGCGGCTCGTCGACGCGGATCCCCTGGAAGAAGAAGCCCGCACCCTTGAGCGCCTCCTCGAACGAGCCGAACAGGGACGTCGCCGCGAGCACCGCCGTCGCGATCGCCATGCCCTTCGTGATCGCCTTCGTCGAGTTCCCGACCGCGTCGAGACCGCCGAGGATCTCGGCCGGACGGCCCTCGAACTCGCCGGACATCTCGGCGATGCCCTGGGCGTTGTCCGACACCGGCCCGTACGTGTCCATCGAGACGATCACGCCGACCGTCGTGAGCATGCCCATGCCGGTCAAGGAGATGAAGTAGAGCCGCTCCGGTGTCGAGTCACCGAGGAAGTACGAACCCACGATCGCCGCGGCGAGCACCAGGGCGGACCACACGGTCGACTCGAGGCCGATCGAGAAGCCGGACAGGATCGTCGTGGCCGGCCCGGTGACCGTCGCCTCCGCGATCTCCTGGACGGGCTTGTACTTCGTGTCGGTGAAGTACTGCGTCATCTTCTGGATCACCGATGCGAGCACGAGGCCGATCAACACCGCGACGGCGGGTTTGTAGGTGTCCATGTAGACGCCGGCGATCACGAACGCAGCCGCCGCCGAGATCGCCGCCGAGACGAAGAACCCGCGGTTGATCGCCCGCATGCCGTGCTCCTCCTCGGAACGCGGTGCGACCGCCAAGATCCCGACGATCGACGTGATCACCCCCACCGCGCGCACGAACAGCGGGAACATCACACCGATGATCGCGCCCTTGGGCGAGCCCGCGTAGGCGGCGGCACCGAGGATCAGCGACGCGATCAGGGTCACCTCGGAGGACTCGAACAGATCCGCTGCCATGCCGGCGCAATCCCCGACGTTGTCGCCCACGTTGTCCGCGATCACGGCGGCGTTGCGCGGGTCGTCCTCCGGGATCCCCACCTCGACCTTGCCGACGAGGTCGGCGCCGACGTCGGCAGCCTTGGTGAAGATGCCGCCGCCGACCCGCATGAACATCGCGAGCAGCGCGCCGCCGAACCCGAAGCCGACCAGCACGCTCGTCGCGTCGCCCTTATAGATGATGAGGATCACGACCGCGCCCAACAGGCCGAGCCCGACGGTGAACATGCCCGCGACCCCGCCCGCGCGGAAGGCGATCCGAAGCGCCGCCCGTAGCCCCGACTCACGCGCCGCGTTGGCCGTGCGGACGTTCGCGCGGACCGCGAGCCACATGCCGACGTACCCGGTGATCGCCGAGAACCCGGCTCCCAGGATGAAGGCCAGTGATCGCCCGAGCTTGATCGACAGCTCCGAGTGCACCGCGTTCTCCGGTGCCGGCAGCACGAAGAACAGCGCGACGGTGAGGACGACGAGGAAGATGGCGAGCGTCCGGAACTGCCGCGACAGGTACGCCTTCGCGCCTTCTTGGATCGCCTGTGCGATCTCGCGCATCTTGGGGGTGCCTTCCGGCGCAGACAGCACCTCGCGGACGAGGTACCAGGCGAACAGCAGCGCGACGATCGAGATCCCGAGGATCACCCACAACGCGGTGTTCTCGGAGTTGCCGAAGACGGCCTCGATCGGTCCGCCCTCTTGGGCAAGCCAACCGACCATCGAACCTCCCAGTTGAAACACGGCTTGGATAGGAACGTCCCCGGCTCGGGGACCGGTGAAGGATACCGGAGTCCGTGGGCGCTGACCTGCGACGGAAGCCCTGCGGCGAAGCGGCGACCGGCTACGATGCGCGCATGCGGACGGGCTTCGCGATCGCTCTGGCGGGCGCCGCCGGAGCGCTGGCTCGCTGGGGCCTCAACAGCTGGTTTGGACCGCGCTTCCCGTCGTTCCCGATGGGAACCCTGGTCATCAACGTGACCGGCTCCTTCGTGATCGGGCTGCTGTTCGTCGGGCTCGTGGAGCGTGGCGTCGGTTCGGACACGCTCCGCCTCGCTCTACTCACGGGGTTCCTCGGCGCATACACCACGTTCTCGACCTTCTCGCTCGAGACGTTCCGGTTGCTCGAACAGGGGGAGCTCCGCGCGGCGATCACCAACATCGTCCTCAGCGTGGCGCTCGGGCTCGTCGCGGTCTGGGTCGGCGTCCTGACCGGCCGGGCCGTCTGGTCATGACGGCGCTCGACGCGCGACCAGCCGGAAGGTGAGGTAGCTCGCGGTCCCCGCGAGCAGCGCGGACACCATGATCGCGATCTTGGCCGCCTCCAGCAGCGAGGGCTGATCGGCGAACGCAACGTCGGCGATGAACAGCGACACGGTGAACCCGATCCCGGCGGTGACGCCGAGGCCGAGCATCGATCCCCACGTCGTTCCCGCGGGCAGCCGGCTGATACGCGTTGCCACCCCGAGCCTGGCCGCAGCGACTACCCCGAGGGGCTTGCCGACGAGCCGCGCGAGCACGATCCCACCGGCAACCGCGCCGCCCGCCCCGAGAAACAACGTCGACGGATCGATCCGGACGCCCGCGTTCGCGAACGCGAACAGCGGGACGATCACGAATCCGCTCCAGACGAGGAGCACGCGCTCGGAACGGCCGATGGACGCCGGCGGGGTGAGCACACCGAGGACCACGCCGGCGATCGCAGGCTCGATCCCGGCC
>JBKPRM010000308.1:0-3742 GCA_046734555.1 Actinomycetota bacterium
CGGCAGAGGCCGCCGTCGAGAGGTAGGACCTCGGCCCTGCGGGCCACCGACCTCGATCGAGGTCGCGGCGTCGGACCGTCGCCGGCCCGGCGATAGGCTCGCTCGTCCATGTCGGATCCGATCCGCGCGATGGCCGCCGCAGCCTTGTTCCCGCTCGACGGAGAGCTGAGCGCCGACGGCCTCGTGGCGCCGGTCACCGTCGAGCGGGACGCGTGGGGGGTCCCGCGGATCACCGCGTCGACCCTCGAAGACCTGTGGTTCGCCCAGGGCTTCGTCACCGCGGGCGAGCGGCTCTTCCAACTCGAGCTGCAGCTCCGGCTCGCGTCGGGCCGTCTGTCGGAGATCTTCGGGCCGCTCACCCTCGACGACGACGTGTTCATGCGCACGATCGGGCTGGATCGCGCCGGCGCCCGGCACGCGAGTGAGTGGAGCGAGGACGATCACACGATGCACGCTCGGTTCCGCGCAGGACTCCGCGCCTGGCTCGCCCGGATGCCCGCGAAGCCCGCCGAGTACCTGCTGCTCGACCTCGATCCAGACATCCCCGAAGATCCGGCCCCCTACGCCGCCGCGATCGCGCTGCTCGCCTGGAGCCTCTCGAACAACTGGGAGGCCGAGCTGCTCCGCGCCGAGCTGGACGAGCACCTCGACCGGCCGACCGCCGACCTGCTCATGCCCTCCAGCGCGGGGACGCCGCTCGGGTCGAACAACTGGGCGTTGGCCGGTGCCCGGACGGCGAGCGGCGCACCGCTGCTGGCCGGTGATCCCCACATCCTCGTCACACAGCCCGGCATCTGGCTCGAGCTCCATCTGCGGGCGCCGGGATACGACGCGCGGGGCGTCGCGCTGCCGTTCCTGCCGGGGATCGTCCTCGGCGCGACGCCCCATCACGCGTGGACCGCGACCAACGTCACGGGCGACGTGCAGGACCTGTTCGAGGAGCGCCTGAACGACGACGGCACGGCGGCCCGGTACCGCGACGCGTGGGAGCCGCTTACGATCCACGAAGAACCGATCGTCGTGCGCGGCGAACCCGAGCCTCGGACCTTCACGGTTCGGGAGACCCGCCATGGCCCGATCCTCACCCATGGCGTCGCGGGCCGGGCCCAGACGGTCTATCGGCCGATCGATCGCACCTACGCGCTCGCGTGGGCGGGCGTCGATGCGACGCTGTCACCCTCCGCGGTCGTGGCCGTCGCTCGCGCCAACGACTTCGGCGAGTTCCGCGAGGCGGTTCTTCGCACGGCGTGCCCCGGGCAGAACTTCGTCTACGCCGACGTCGAGGGCACGATCGGATACCAGTGCACGGGCCGCTACCCGATCCGTGCTCGCGGGGACGGCACGCGACCCGTGCCGGGATGGGACGGCGAGCACGAGTGGACCGGGTGGATCCCGCACGAGGAGCTGCCGACGGCGCGCGACCCCGATCGCGGTTGGCTCGCCACGGCGAACGACGACATCCAGCCGCCGGGCTTCCCGCACCTGATCGGCGCCGACTTCCACGCCCCGAACCGCAAGGACCGGATCGCGGCCCTGCTCGGCGAGCGAGCGGATCACGACGTCTCGTCGATGATCGCGATCCAGCGCGACACCGTGTCGCTCGCCGCCGCGTCGCTGCTGCCGGCCCTCCGCGCCGTCGAGCCGGCGACCGAGCGTCAGCGCGAAGCGATGCAGCTGCTCGGCTCGTGGGACGCGGACCTCCGCGCCGATTCCCGCGAGGCGGCCCTGTATGAGCTCTGGATCACCGCGATCGTGCGCCGGTTGTTCGCCGACCGGCTCGGAGAACAGCTGTTCACCGCCTACCTCGACTTCCGGGAGACGTTCGTCACGCAGACGCTGCCCGCGATGCTCGCCGACGGCTCCAGCCGGATCGACCCCGAGGCGCTGCGGGCGGCGTTGGACGATGCGCTCGACGAGGCCGGCGACCGCACCTGGGGTGAGATCCACACGTTAACGCTGGCGCATCCCCTCGCGCGGATCCCTGGGCTCGACGCCTTGTTCGTGGCCGCCACGATCCCGTTCGGCGGCGACCAGGACACGATCTGCCAGGGTGCGTTGGACGCACGGCTCGGCCACCGGCCGGCCGTCGTGCCCTCGCTCCGGGCCGTCTGGGACCTCGGCGATCTCGGGCGGAGCGTGAGCGTCGTGCCCGCCGGGGTGAGCGGGAACCCGGCCTCTCCGCATTGGGCCGACCAGGCAGGGCTGTTCGCCGGCGGCGAGGCCAAGCCCGCGGGGTTCGACGCGCCCACGGTCGCAACCCTCACGCTTCGGCCGGTAGCATCGGGCCGCCATGCCTGAGTCCAAGGGTCGGAAGAAGCGCAGCGGCCGCCGCTACGAGTTGCATCCCCAGCGCAAGCAGCGGACGAAGGCGAGCCCTCGGTGGTTCGCCCCGGCGATGGTCGCGCTGATGATCATCGGGATCGCGATCATCGTCTGGAACTTCTTCCGGCCCAACAACGGGTTCGATCCGGGCGTGATGTGGATCGGTCTCGGCGTCCTCGCCGGCGGCTTCTTCGGCATCTCCTTCTGGCGCTGAGCCGCCTCCCCCGTGTGGATAACCATGGGGATACCTGTCTGCCGAACGGTGGAAAACGTGCGGGCGAGCTGTTGCCTCACACCGTTCTTGGCCGGCGAACGACGAGCATCTTCTCGCCGCAGTGGCGGGGGATCTGCAGCTCTCCCAACCGAGACACCTTGAACTCCGTGCCGCACTCCCCGCAGACCAGATAGACGTCGAGGTCGTCGACGTCCTCCGGCTCTTCGGGCGGCTTCTCGGTGTCGAGCGCACCCGGTGGCGGCCCGGCCAACACCCGCAGCGTCGCGATCCCGACCCGCCACACGACGTAGCCGAGCACGATCGCGCCGGGGAGCAAGATCCACAGCGGCATGGCCGCCACGGTAGCAGCGGGCCCCTGACCTGCCGGAACGGGATATGCAGGCCGTGCCGCCCGGAATATGCTGAGCCGCCGAGCAGGTGAACGTGCTGCGAACGCAGCGGGAACGGGAGAGGACCGGATGGGCGACTACGCGAAGCGCTTCATGTCCCAGCTCCAGGCTCGGAACCCCGGGGAACCGGAGTTCCACCAGGCGGTTCGTGAGGTCGCCGCGTCGGTCGAGCTCGCGCTCCAGGGGAACCCCCGGTACCTCGAGGCACGGATCTTCGAACGTATGGTCGAGCCCGAGCGGGTCGTGATGTTCCGGGTGCCGTGGGTAGACGACGACGGCGACGTCCAGGTGAACCGCGGCTTCCGCGTCGAGATGAACTCCGCGATCGGCCCGTACAAGGGCGGCCTGCGGTTCCACCCGACGGTGTATCTCGGCATGCTGAAGTTCCTCGCGTTCGAGCAGATCTTCAAGAACTCCCTGACGACGCTCCCGCTCGGCGCCGGCAAGGGTGGCGCGGACTTCGACCCGAAGGGTCGCTCCGACGGCGAGGTGATGCGGTTCTGCCAGTCGTTCATGACCGAGATGCAGCGCCACGTCGGGCCGTCCACCGACGTGCCCGCGGGCGACATCGGCGTCGGCGGCCGTGAGATCGGCTACCTCTTCGGCCAGTACAAGCGGATCCGCAACGAGTTCACCGGCGTGCTGACCGGCAAGGGGCTCGAGTGGGGCGGCTCCCTGATCCGACCGGAGGCCACCGGCTACGGCACGGTCTACTTCGCCGAGGAGATGGCCGCCACCCGCGGCGAGTCGCTCGCGGGCAAGGAGTGCCTGATCTCCGGCTCGGGCAACGTCGCGC
>JBKPRM010000309.1:0-3249 GCA_046734555.1 Actinomycetota bacterium
GCTCTGGTGTCGCCGGACGAGCTGGTCACCGACGTGACGGCGCTCCGCCCTGGTCTGGGCACGGGCTTCCTGACGTTCACGCAGTCGTACCACCCTTCGTGGCAAGTCACGACGGCCGACGGGCGCGTCGACCCGGTCGTCGCGCTGGGCTTCGCGAACGGCTATCGCCTCACCGAGGGATCAGACCCCAGCGCGGTCACGATGGGGCTCGCGCGCCTCGGACGGATCGGCACCGGCGTCTCGGGGACCGCATGGTGCGCCGCCATCATCACGGTGTCGGTCCGACGGCGACGGCGACGTCGGGTCGCGACCGGTCCGGATGGCTAGCGTCACCGTGCGCGAGTCGATCCGGCGTGCCCGCATGCGCGCCTGGTCGCGGCACCGCGACGCGATCATCTGCGCCGCGTGGGCTTCGGCGTTGGCGCTCATCCTGTTCGCGCCGCTGCTCTCGAGCGGGACGGTGCTCTTGCTCGACCAATCGGACGTGCCCGTCGGGCCCCGCGCCACGATGGGGGCGTACGCGTTCGGCTTCCCTCCTGGCCTCACGAGCCGCGCGCCGATCACCGTGTGCTTGCTCTGGCTGTTCCGGATGCTGCCGTACGGGCCGGTCAAACTCCTGCCGCTCATCGCGTACGTCCCGATCGCGGCATCCGGGATGTACCGGCTGCTGGATCGCCGGGCGCTCCCCGCAGTGGCGGCGACGACACTCTTCGTGGTCAACCCGTTCACGTATGACCGCGCCTTCGCCGGTCAGGTGTACATCCTTCTCGGGTACGCGCTCCTTCCGATCGCCGCGTGGCTCGCCACGCGTGAGCCATCCTGGCGATCGGGGGTGGGTTTCGGGGTCGTCGCCTCGGCACAGGCTGCGCTCTCGATCCACTTCGTCTTCATCACCGGGCTCGTTGCGCTGGTCGCGCTCTGCCTCGGCCGGGGAACGATCCGCGAACGCGCCGCGATGTTCGGCGCGGCGGGGCTCGTGTGCCTCGTCGCGTCAGCCTACTGGCTGATACCGATCGCATCGCAGGGCGGCGCGCTCGATCAGGTGACGCTTCGCGATGTCGCGGTGTTCCAGACGCAGGGCGATCCGGTCCTCGGCTCGTTGCCGAACGTGGTCGCGCTCCGCGGGTTCTGGCGGGCAGGATCGGCGCTCCAACCAGGGCTTCCCGCCTGGGTCGCATGCGCGATCGCGTTGCTCGCGGTCGCGGCGTTCGGCGCGCGTTCCCATGCAGCTGAACCCGTGCCTCGCCGGGTATTGCTGTTACTCGCCGCGGCGGGGCTGTTCCTCGCCTGTGGAACGGTCGGTCCCTCCGGGGGCGTCTTCACGTGGGCGTTCGAGCACATCCCTGGTTTCCGCGTGATGCGCGAACCCGAGAAGTTCCTCGCGCTCTACGCGCTCGGCCTGTCATGGTGCTTCGGCCTCGGCGCCGAGCGTCTCGTCCAAGGGGCGAGAGACGGCATGCACCGTCGAGCGGTGGCCGCCGTGGTGTGCGCCGTCCCGTTCGCAGCGGCGTTCCCCATGCTGTGGGGTTTCTGGGGGCAGATCCGGCCGTCGACGTACCCGGCGTCGTGGACGGCCGCGGATCAGATCATGGGACCGGGGCCCGATCGGATCCTCGCTCTGCCCGGCAGTGCTTACGTGTCGGTCCCGTGGACGCAGGACCGAGCTGTTGCGAACCCGATGACACGGTTCTTTTCTCGGGACGTCGTGACTGACGGCGACATCGAGCTCGCGGGTCTCGAATCGCAGACCTCGGATGTATCGAGCCGGTACCTATCATTCGTCACCTCGGTTGGATCTCGAACCCATGCCTTCGGGAACCTCGTCGCGCCCCTCGACGTTCGCTACGTGGTTCTGGCGAAGACCGAGGACTGGCATCGGTACCGATGGCTCTTCCATCAAGACGATCTCGTCGTCATCGGGCGGTGGCCGGACCTCGTGTTGTTCGAGAACCGGAACCCGGCGGCACCCGTGTATCGGCCGCGTGCCTCGATCACCGTTGCCGACTGGGGTGAGGTCGTCGGCCTCGCGTCGTCGACGCGGCTGACCGATCTCGCGATCGAGGTACGCGATCCGAACCCTGGACCGATCCGCGTGCGGCCGACGATCGCAAGGCCGTTGCCCGCCACGGCTGCGGACGTGATCCACGTCGGCGTCGCGGAGATGACGATCGGACCCGGTGGCGAGGGCCCGCTCGTCGTCGCCCGCACCTTCGATGACCGATGGTCGGCGTCGTCGGGGCCGATCTCATCGAACCTCGGGGTCGAGCTGCTCGTCCCCCCAGCCGATGGAGATGTGACGCTTGCATACGATCACTGGCCCCTGGTGCGCTCGTCGTACATCATCTCGAGCGTCGGCATGTCGCTTCTCGCCGGCGGTTTGTGCGTCGATGCGATCGTGCGAAAACGGTCACGCACGTTGCTCATAACGTCCGAGTTTGGATCGCGTGGCCCTCGCGTTCGCCAGCCGTCGCCGTGAACGCTGCACGCACCGGATCAGTCCGCTCGACGGCCGATCCATCGCCAGGATCGAAACCTGCTGCTTGAGTGGCGTACGCCCTCGACGGCCCGCTCGTCGCCGATCGACGGGCGGTCCGTCAGAGGTAGCGGCCGAACCAGTCCAGGATCCGCTCGAGCCGATCGATCCGGCGGTCGGGTCGACCGTTCACGAACATCACGTGTGACTCGCCCGGGTAGCGCACCATCTCGGCGGTGACGCCGGCCATCCGCAGCGCCGTGAACGCGATCTCGGAATGGATCGGTGGGCACCGCAGATCGTTCTCTGAGACGAGCAACAACAGTGGCGCAGAGCTCCTCGTGATCTTGAACACAGGGCTCCGCTCGTCCCACTTCGCGACGTCGGGCCACGCCGGCAGGCCCATGCCCTCCTCGATGTCCTCGGCCGAATCGCCCGCCCCGTAGTCGGCCATCACGGTCGTGAAGGGGTTCTCGCTCACGCCCACCTTGAAGCGACCGGGGAAGTTCGCGAGCAGCCAGTGCACCATGAACCCGCCGTAGGACAGGCCCATCACGCCCATCCGTGAGCGGTCGACGATGCCGTCGCGCACGAGCCGGTCGATCAAGGCGAAGATGTCCTCGCTGTCGGGATCGCCCCACACACCGTGCAGTGCCTTGGCGAAGTCCTCGCCGTAGCTGACCGAGCCGCGCGGGTTCGGTCGAAGCACGTGGTAGCCGCGAGACGCGAGCGCGAGGTCCTCGAACCGCGAGACCGACCCGAACGCGTCGAACGGG
>JBKPRM010000310.1:0-8659 GCA_046734555.1 Actinomycetota bacterium
CCGTACACGAGACGGTTCGCAAGGCGCTCGGCTCGAGCTCGAACCGGTTGGAACAACACGGCGACGACGACGGTCGCCGCGATCGAGGCGAGATGGCTCGACGACGCGCCGGATAGCAGGCTCGCTCCCACGACGACCGCCGCGTAGACGACGGTGATGAAGGCGGCGAGCAGCGCGTAGCGCACCGCCTTCGAGATCACGACGTCGATGTCGTACAGGTGATAGCGCAAGATGGCGATGCCGGCGGCGATGGGGATCAGCGGCGTCAGCAGCGCGAACGCGAACACGGGCTCGGGCAACACGAAGACGCCGATCGCGACCCCGATCGCGGCGACCGCGCTCGCGGCCGCGAACCACTTCATCTGCGCGCGTTCGACCCCGGTGGATCTGCCGTACCGGAGCACCATCTCCACCGCCGAGGCGAGGAGCACGAGCACGCCCGCGAGCCCGCCGATGCCGACCAGACTTTCGGCGACCTCCGGTGATGCGAGCTGCATCGGGTGCGTGGCCTGCGGGAAGTTGCTCGTGAAGTCGCTCGTGACACCGATCGCCGGGGCGAGCACCTGGAGGGCGATCGTGCCGATCGTGCACCAGACGAGCACCCGCCACCGCTCGGTCAATGGGAGGCCGGTCGGGAACAGTTGCAGAACGAGGTAGATAGCCGAGGCGAACCCGATCGACGATTGGAAGAGCCATGCGGCGACGTCCGCTCCTGCGAGCCCGTGCACGGGCGCTTCTCGCGCGTAGGCGGACAGGGCGATGTCGATCGGGATCGACAGGCCGACGAAGGCGAGCAGCGGCCCGACGGCGCCGCCGGCCCGCCGGTACCACAGGAGCGCGCCCACGGAGGTTGACGCGACGACGAGGGGCACCCACATCAGGTCGCCGGGCGAGCCGCCCAGCCCAGCACCCGCGATCAACACGACGAGCCCGGTCACCGGGATCGCGATAGCGACCGCGCGCCTCATCGTGCGAGCACCCTCGCGCTGGGCACCCGCCCGCGTACCACCGTCCCGCCTCCCGGCGTCGACTCGACCGTTGCATCGCCTCCCAATACCGCCAGGCGATCACGGATGCCGGCGAGTCCACTGCCGTCGCCGACGCGAGACGGGTCGAACCCCACCCCATCGTCGGCGACCGAGAACCGCACGCCGCCGCGATCCGGTTCGATCGAGATCGTGATGTCGCCGGCGTGGGCGTATTTCGCCGCGTTCTGCAGCGCCTCCAGCACAGAGAAGTAGATCGCGGCCTCGATCTCGATCGGGTAGCGACCGAGATCGTCGGCCTCCAGGCGGACCGGCAGCGACGAGCGTAGGTACTGCGCGGCGAGCGCAGGGGCGAGACCCTGCTCCTCGAGCAGTGGCGGGTAGATGCCGAGTGAAAGCGACCGCAGGGTGTCGAGCGCCGCCTCGATCTCGCCACGGATGTCTTCGAGCATGGTCCGGCCGCGCTCGGCGTCGGCCGTCATCGCCGTCTTGGCGAGGCGGAGCTTCACGGCGAGCGCCACCAGATGCTGCTGCGCGCCGTCGTGGATGTTGCGCTCCAGGCGCCGCCGCTCCTCGTCCTGTGCGGCCACGATCCGCTGCCGTGACGCGCGCAGCTCTGCCGCCTGCATCCCGATCTGTTCCAGCCGCGCCTCGAGGTGGGCGGTCAAGCGCGCGTTCGCGAGGATCAACCCCGCCTGGTCGGCGAGCCGGTCAACCACTTCCGCGTCCCCGGGCGTGAGCGGGTCCGATGGTGCCTTGGTCACCGCGATCGCACCGAGGAGCTCGCCTTGGTGGCGAACGGGCGCGCTCCGGTCCGCCTCCAGCGGCGGAAGGACGTCACCGTCGATCGCGAGCGCCGGGCGATCACCGCCGGCCGGCCACCTCGCCGCGAGCCGCAGCTCGTCACCGAGCCGGAGCCAGACCTCGGCCCGATCGGCGGAGGTTCCCTCGGCGATCACGCGGGCGACCCGCGGCAACACATCGTCGCTCGCGTAGGTCTCACCGACACGGTCGCCGAACCGTGCGAGGACCTCGTAGGGCGTCGCGCGCTGCCCGTAGACGAACCTGTTCGCCCATCGCTCCGCACGCTCCCGGATCGGCTGAAAGGCGACAGCGATCAACGCGGTCGCGACGATCCGGAGCACGAGGGTGTCCGAGAAGCGCGAGCCGAGGATGACGACGATCGCGACGTACACGACCGTGATGAACGCCGCGAGCAACGTCACGACGATCGTCCGACGGATCACGACGTCGATGTCGTAGAGGCGGTAGCGCAGGATCGCGATCCCGATCGAGATCGGGATCAGCATCAGGATGAATCCCTGGATGAAGTCGGCGATGCCGCCGCTCCCGTGCTCGACCGGGAGCGCCAGCCACACGACGGTGATCCCGGCGGCGAACATCAGCCATCGGATCTGCTCCCGCTCCTCCCCGTGAGCGCGCCGATATCGCACGAACAATGACCCGACCGTGGCGGCGATCAGGCTCAGCACGATGAACGACAGCCAGATGCGCGCTGCGTCGAAGAACGGCGCGACCGTGGGTGATGAGTACGGGTTGGGCACGTGCCGGTTGAGCGCGTCGGTGTAGTCGTGCCCCTCGAACGCGAAGGCGATCGACCAAAGTGAGACGGCGATGCCGATCGTCCACGCGACGGGACGCCACCGCCTGCTCGGGAGATGTCCGTCGGGGAACAACAAGAAGGGGTACGCCAGCATCACGATGAAGATGGGCACCCACGCCCAGTTCTGCAGCCACTCGGCGAACGTCGCGCCCGGCGCGTTCGGACGAGCGGTGGCCGCCCACTGGGCGTACGTGCCTGCGATCCCGAACACCGCCCCCACGCCGGCCCACACCCCGAGGTAGATCCAGCCGATCGGGTTCTGCGGGCGGCGCATCGCGACGATCAGACCGACGACGCCGATCGCGGCGAAGGCAGGTGCCTGCGACAACGTCCCCAGGCCTGGCGGCAGATCCAGGGCGACGGAGAACGCGACCGAGGCGACCAAGCCGGCCGTGCCGAACGCCCACAGGACCCAGGCGAGCCGGCGCGTCGACGATGCCGCACGACCGACGTCCGGGCTCGCTGCGCGCGCCTCCATACACGGCGATGGTGGCAGCGTCTCGGCCTGCCACCAAGGGGGCGGATGCCACCCTCGGCCGTGTGCTGGCACCACCCTCGAACCGTGGTGGCCGCCGGGTCGTTCCGCGCAGGTCAGCGGCCTACCGTGGCGTCACAGACAGGAGGCGATCGGAGATGGCAACGATCGTGGTGGGAACGGACACATCGGCCGCGGCGGACCTGGCCGTTGATGAGGCCGGAAAGCTCGCCAGGGCCAAGGGCGCGGAGCTGCTCGTACTCCTCGTGCGGGGCGAGACGGATCTTCGGACGATCGTCGACCCGGGTCGGGCGGCTGACCCCGCGCGGCACCTGGACGACCTCGTGCACCGGTTCCTCGACATCACCGTGCAGGCGCGCATCGAGCGCGGTGACCCGGCGGAGCGGATCTGCGAGGTGGCCGACGAGGTCAAGGCCGACGCGATCGTCGTCGGGAACCGCGGGACCCATGGCTCGTGGTGGCGGGTCAAGGACAGCGTGCCGAACCTCGTGCTCCGGCATGCGCCGTGCAGCGTGTACATCGTCGACACGAGGCGCGCCCAATGACGCGAGTGGCGACGCGGCCCTCAGGGGAGCTCGGTCTCGCGCAGGAACGCGAGCACTGCCATCACCCGGCGATGCACGTCGGGCTCCTCGGTGAGACCGAGCTTGTGGAACATCGAGTTGATGTGCTTCTCGACGGCGCGGTCGGTCAGGAACAGCGCCTTCGCGATCGACGCGTTGTTCATGCCCTGGGCCATGAGCGACAGCACCTCGCGCTCACGATCGGTCAGCTGCCCGAGCGGGGAGTGCGCGAGCCGGTCTTTCGCCGCCACGAGCGACTCGACGACCTTCGGGTCCAGCACGCTGCCGCCGCGCGAGACCTCCTGCAGGGCGCGGATCACCTCGTCGACGTCGCCGACGCGCTCTTTCAGCAGGTAGCCGAGCCCGGCGGCGCCGTCCTTCAGGAGGTCGTAGACGTAGCCCTCGTCCGCGTATTGGGAGAGCACGACGACGCCGGTGTCGGGATGCTCGGCCCGGATCTGCCGCGCCGCGCGGATCCCCTCGTCGCTGCCCGTCGGGGGCATCCTGATGTCGGTGAGCACGGCGTCGGGCGCCATCTCGTCGACCGAGGCGATCAGCTCGTCGTACGTCGTCGCCGTCCCGACGATCTCGACGTCGCTCGCCTCGTGCAGCAGCGCCGCTGTGCCCTCCCGCACAAGGTAGTTATCCTCGGCGAACACGATCCGGAGCACCGGCGCATGGTACACGGGGGGCTGGTCGCGGCATGACGATCCGAGTGGTCCTCGGCGAGGACAACGTGCTGGTGCGGGAGGGTGTGCGCGCGTTGCTCGACTCCTACGACGAGATCGAGGTCGTCGGGGTCGCCGCCGACGCGCCGTCGCTGCTCGCCGCCGCCGAGGAACACGTTCCCGACGTCGTCGTCACCGACATCAAGATGCCGCCGTCGTTCCAGCTGGAGGGGATCGACTGCGCGCACGCGATCCGCGAGCACCATCCCGACACCGGCGTGGTCGTCTTGTCTGCGCACGACGACGCCGAATACGCGGTGGCCCTGCTCGGCGAGGGGCACAGCGGCCTCGCCTACCTCTTGAAAGACCGGATCGCGCAGGGTGACGAGCTCGTGCGCGCGATCCGTGAGGTCCATGCCGGCGGCAGCGTCGTCGACCCCTCCATCGCGGAACGTCTCACGGGCAGCCGCCACGCCGACGAGCAGGACCGGCTCGTGCTCGACATGATGGCGCAGGGCCTGGGCTACGCGGAGATGGCCGCCGCGCTCGGTACCACCGAGGAAGCGGTCGATCGCCGGGTCACCGACCTGTTCCGGCGGATGGCCGGCGGCGAGTCCTCGGGCGCGGTCGACGACTTCAAGCGGCTCCACGCCGCTGTCGTGCAAAGCTCCGCGCGGGCGCAGACGCTCAGCTCCTACGTGCCGCAACAGGTCGCGGCGGGCCTCGAGGCGGACGCGACGATCGCGCAACAACGGGAGCTCGAGGTCACCGTGCTGTTCAGCGACATCCGCGGATTCTCCACCCTCTCGGAGCGGCTCGGGGCGCGCGACATCGCCGAGGTGATCGGGCGGCACCTGCAGGCGATGGCCGAGGTCGTCGTCTCGCACGGTGGCACGATCGACAAGTTCCAGGGCGACGCCGTGATGGCGGTCTTCGGAGCGCCGGTCCCGATCGACGATCACGCGCGGTCGGCGGTGGGCTGCGCGCTCGAGATGCAGTCACGTCAGCAGGAGCTCAACTCGTCCGGGTGGGGGATCGACGGCGTCGAGCGACTCGAGGTCGGCATCGGGATCAACACGGGCATCGTGATGGCCGGTGCGATCGGCGGCGGCGGCCGACTCGAGTACACGGTGATCGGGGACGCGGTCAACGTCGCGCAGCGCCTGCAGTCCGAGGCGGCCGGCGGTGAGATCGTCGCCTCGGCGAGCACGGTGACTGCCGCGGGGGTCGACGACTGCGAACCCATCGGCGCACGGACGGTCAAGGGGAGGGAGGAGCCGGTGGAGGTCTTCCGGATCCTCGCAGCCAGAGCATGACCCTCTCGGATCGAGGACTCCGACGGATCGCGTGGTCGATCTACGGGTTGAGCGTCCTCGGGCTGATCGGGGGGATCCTGCTCGATGTCGCGAGCGGCAACCCCAACGGCGATGCCTTCTTCGGCGTGATCATCTTCGCCTTCCCGACCATGGGGATCATCGTGCTCCACAAGCGGCCCCGCACGACGCTGGGCTGGCTGATGCTCTCGATGGGCATCGCGTTCGCGCTGCCGTTCGGTTCCCTCGGCGAATACCTGCTCGCGAAGGGCGGCGACCCGACCACTGCCGCGGTCCTCCTGGGCCTGTCGGAGCCCACATGGGTCCCCTTCATCGGGATCTCCGGGTACCTCTTGCTGCTGTTCCCCGACGGACATCTGCCGACGCAGCGGTGGCGCTGGTTCTCGTGGTTGTGTGGGATCGGGCTCGTGGTGCTGACGCTCGACGTGCTCCTCGGCCCCGGCACGTTCGCGGACATCGGACATCCCGAGATCACCAACCCGCTCGGGATCGAGGCATTGCGCGGGCTCGGCGGCTGGGCGTTCGTGCCGATCGTGTTCGCGCCGTTGATCGTCGTCGGCGGCGCGGTCGGCTTGATCCGGCGACGGCGGCGCACGACCGACCCGGTGCAGCGGCAGCAGCTGCGGTGGCTCACGTGGTCGGCCGCGGTCATCGCTGGCTCGTACGTGATCGCGTTCCTGCCATCGCTCCTCGGCGCCTCCGAGGAGTCCAGCTGGAACAACGCGCTGAGCTCGATCGCAGTGTTCTCGTTCGTGTTGATCCCGGTCACCATCGGACTCTCGATCCTGCGGTACCGCCTGTACGAGATCGATGTCGTCATCCGCAAAACCGTCGTGTTCGCGGTGCTCGGTGTGTTCATCGCGACGCTCTATGTCGGTTCGGTGGCAGCGATCGGCTTCCTCGTCGGCACCCGCGCCAACGAAGCGGCATCGGCGGTCGCCGCAGCCGTCGTCGCGCTCGCGTTCCAACCCGCCCGTCGGTGGGCGCAGCGGGCTGCCGATCGGCTCGTCTACCGAGGCCGCGCCACCCCGTACGAGGTATTGACCGAGTTCGGCGAGAACCTCTCCGAGACCTACGGCGCAGACGACGTGCTGCCGCGGCTGGCCCGCGTCCTCGGCGAAGGTGTCGGTGCGGCGCGGGCCCGCGTGTGGCTGGGTGCAGGCTCGGGCCGGCGGCTCGTCGCGACGTGGACGGCCACGGACGGCGACGTGGACGGCGATGACGACCTGCTCGAGGACGTTCGCCACCAAGGGGAGGTCCTCGGTGCGCTGTCCGTCCGCATGCCGGCGAACGACCCCATCGACGAGGCACGGGCGCGGCTCGTGAGCGATCTCGCAGCGCAGGCGGGGCTCGTGATGCGCAACGCCGCGCTCGTCGAGGACCTGCGCGAGTCCCGCCGCCGGTTGGTCGCCGCGCAGGACCTCGAGCGGCGGAAGCTCGAGCGCAACATCCACGACGGCGCCCAGCAACGCCTCGTCGCGTTGTCCGTGAAGCTTCGCCTCGCGGCGTCGATGCTCGATCGCGACCCCGATCGTGCGGGAGGCCTCCTCGCTGAGTTGCTGTCGGACTCGAACGACGCCCTCGAGGAGCTCCGCGACCTCGCTCGCGGCATCTACCCGCCCCTGCTCGCCGACAAGGGCCTCGCTGCGGCGCTCGAAGCCCAGGCAGCCCGCTCGCCGGTTCCGACCACCGTCGAAGCCGAGGGCATCGGACGATTCCCGCAAGACGTCGAGGCCGCCGCGTACTTCTCATGCCTGGAGGCGTTGCAGAACGTGTCGAAGTACGCGAGCGCGCGGCTGGTGACGATCTCGCTGAGCGCGCGCGACGGGCGCCTCGTGTTCCGGATCCGCGACGACGGCATCGGGTTCGACACCGCGAGCACGAGCTACGGCACCGGACTCATCGGGATCTCGGACCGTCTCGCTGTGCTCGATGGCTCGCTCACGGTGGACTCGGCCCCGGGAGAAGGGACGACGCTCACCGGATCGTTGCCCGTCCCGCAGGAAGGTGCGAGGGTGGCCGAGCCGGAGCTCGCGCCGGCGATGGCCGTTCCGGCGGCCGACCCATCGTCGTGACGAGGCAGAAGATCATGGACGAACGGCCTTCCATATGAGCTCGCCGCGCACCGTCAAGAAGCCGACCGGTCTGCGCCGCGTCGAGCGCTGGCTCGTCGGACTCGCGATGGTCGTGATCGCCTTCGTGCTGGAGAAGATCGTCCTGCGCTCGGTCAAGAAGGAGGACACGCCGCATCCCACGACGCTGACGTCCAAGGGCGGCGAGGTCGACCTCGACTAGCTGCGCCTTCGGTCGCGCACGAGGTCGACGAGCAACAGCACGGTGAAGGCGAGTCCGAGGCCACCGAGCAGTGCCGGCACCCAGGATGCCACGCGCTCCGACGTCGTCGTGATGGCCGACCCGAGCAAACCCGCTGCGGCCACGAGGCCGAGGGCCAACCGTCGCCCGGCCCGGCGGACCGTCTGCTCGAGCGACGCGGCTCGGAAGTTCACTTCGAGCTTCTGGCCGGGCCGCGCGCCGATCAGCCGTTCGACCGCCTCGATCACCCGGAGCCCGCGAACCTTCAACCGCTGCAGCTGATAGAAGAGCGTCTTCGGGTCGACCTTCGTTCCCATCCCCGTCAGGACGCTTCGCATCAGGAACTTCCCGGCGACATCGAACGGGTCCACCGTCGGGTCGAGCTGCGCGGCGGCGAGCTGCATCTGCGCGAGCGCCTTGGCGGTCAACGTCAGTGAGGCGGGCAACGGCACCCCGTAGCGCAGGGAGATCTCTGTCATCTCCTGAAGCACCGGCCCGAGCTGGATGTCCTGGATCGAGGCGCCGCGATACTTCGCCATCAGCTGGCCGATCTCGCCCTGGAACCCCTCGACGTCGAGGTCGCTTCGGTCGATCGCACCCGACATCATCAAGCTCACGTCGGTGAGGAACGCGACGTCGTCCTGCCAGAACGCCATCAGCAGCAGCATCATCGAC
>JBKPRM010000311.1:0-5622 GCA_046734555.1 Actinomycetota bacterium
TTCCGCCGGTTCGCGACGACCGGCGACGGGTTGCTCACGGCGGTTCGGTTCCTCTCGTTGGCGGCGGCGAGCGGTGTCGACGTCGGCACGCTCGCATCGGTGATGCGCCGCTACCCACAGGTGATGCGGTACGTGCCCGCACCGGACCGCGACGCGGTCGCGTCCTCCGAGATCGTCGCTCGAGCCGTGGCCGAGGCCGAGGCCGTCCTCGGGCCCACGGGGCGCGTGCTGCTCCGCCCGAGCGGCACCGAGCCGCTCGTACGCGTGATGGTCGAGGCTGAGACCCCCGAAGCTGCTGCAGCGCAGGCTGATGCGATCGCCGCCACGGTCGCGTCGGTCGCCTGACGGTCGAAGCCGGA
Organism: Actinomycetota bacterium; assembly: GCA_046734555.1. Classification (GTDB taxonomy): domain Bacteria; phylum Actinomycetota; class UBA4738; order UBA4738; family HRBIN12; genus AC-51. Next base: position 360 of record JBKPRM010000311.1, read on the forward strand.
GCGGCTGTTACGCTCGCCCGGCATGTGCGGCATCGTCGGCTACGTGGGCTCCGACGAGGCCCTTCCCCTCGTGCTGGAAGGCCTCCGGCGGCTGGAATATCGCGGCTACGACTCCTCGGGGGTGGCGGTGCTCGGCGAGGAGCTCATCGTCCGCAAACGAGCGGGCAAGCTTACGGAGCTGGTGGCCGCGCTCGAGGCCGACCCGGTGCCACCCGGGACGACGGCGTTGGGGCATACGCGATGGGCCACCCACGGTGCTCCAACCGATGAGAACGCGCACCCGCACACCGACTGCACGGGGAGGGTCGCCGTCGTGCACAACGGGATCGTGGAGAACCACCACGACCTCCGAGCGTCCCTCGAGAAGGAGGGGCACACCTTCGCCTCGGAGACCGATACCGAGGTCATCGCCCACCTGATCGAGGCAGCCGCCGATCGGGACGACCTCGCCGCCGCGGTTCGATCCGTGGTCGCGAAGCTGCACGGGGCGTACTCACTCGTCGTGGCGTCGACCGACCATCCGGGCGAGGTCGTCGGCGTGAAGGTGTCGTCGCCGCTCGTGGTCGGCCTCGGCGCCGGCGAGACGCTGATCGCCTCCGACATCCCGGCGGTGCTCGCGCGCACCCGGTCGGTGGTGCCGCTGTCGGAAGGCCAGATCGTCCGCGTCTGGGCCGACGGGCTCGCGATCACCGACCTGGACGGTCGGCCCGTGGAGGCGGATCCGATCCACGTCGAATGGGACGTCGCGGCCGCGCAGAAGTCCGGCTACGACTGGTTCATGCGCAAGGAGATCGACGAGCAGCCCGACGCGATCCGCGACACGCTGGCCGGCCGCACCGACGGCGGCCGGCTCCAGCTCGACGAGCTCCGGATCCCCGATGACGTCCTCCAAGAGGTATCGAAGGTGTTCGTCGTCGCGTGCGGCACCGCGTTCCATTCCGGCCTCGTCGCGAAGTACGCGATCGAGCATTGGACACGGCTTGCCGTGGAGGTCGAGATCGCGAGCGAGTTCCGGTATCGCGATCCGGTGCTCGGGCCCGACACGTTGACCCTCGCGGTCTCGCAGTCGGGGGAGACGATCGACACGCTCGAGGCGGCGCGACACGCGGGCCGCCAGGGCTCGCACGTGATCGCCGTCACGAACACCGTCGGCTCATCCCTCGCGCGCGAGGCGGACGGCGTGCTCTACACCCACGCCGGTCCTGAGATCGGGGTCGCCTCGACGAAGACCTTCGCGACCCAGATGGTGGCCCAGCAGCTGGTCGCGCTCTACCTCGCGCAGGTGCGTGGCGCGATGTTCCCGGAGGAGACCGCGGGACTCCTCGCCGAGCTCTCGCGCCTGCCGGCCCAGGTAGAGCGCACGATCGAGCTGGATGGGCACGTGCGCGCCATCGCGGAGCGGTTCGTCGACGCGCGCGACTACCTGTTCGTCGGACGACATACGGGCTACCCCGCGGCGCTCGAGGGAGCGTTGAAGCTGAAGGAGTTGAGCTACATCCATGCCTCCGGCTACCCGGCGGGCGAGCTGAAGCACGGACCGATCGCGCTCGTCGACGACGGCGTGCCGGTGGTCGCGATCGCGACGCGATGCCACGTCTACCCGAAGATGGTGTCGAACATCCAGGAGGTGAAGGCGCGCGGGGCCTCGGTGATCGCGATCGTCTCGGAAGGGGACGTCGACGCCGCCAGGCTCGCCGATCATGTGATCGAGGTCCCCGAGACGCCCGAGCTCCTGGCTCCGGTCGTCGTGACCGTCCCGTTGCAGCTGCTCGCGTACCACGTCGCGGTCCTGCGAGGGTGCGACGTCGACCAACCGCGGAACCTCGCGAAGTCCGTCACCGTGGAATGACCGATGCGGCACGTCGTCCGCCTCCTCGTCTCGATCGCCGTCGGTGTCCCGCTCGTCGCATCGACGCCGGGTCGCGCCGTCGCGTGTGAGTGCGCGATCCGAGATGCGAAGCACGTGATCGCCGACGCCGACGCGATCGTCTCGGGACACATCGTCGCACAGGCCACGCCCGACGCGGCGACGACGATGAGCTCGGTCGCGGTGGACGGTGTGTACGAAGGCAAGGTCGGGCCGACGCTCACCTTGAGCGCCGAGATCGGCACTGGCGGCACGTCCGATTGCGCCGTCCTGTATCCGGTCGGCTCGCCGGTCGATCCGCTGGTGCTGTTCGCGCGAGCGGACGGAACCTATGGGGTCGATGCGTGTGCTCTCCCCGTGGCGGCGCAGCTCTCCAGGCTCTTGGGGGTGGCCCATCCGCCCTCGGCGGATGGGCCACCGGCGGTGCCCTTGCCGGGGCCGGTCGAGGTGCCGCCGCCTGCGGCGGCGCCGCCCCCAGCGACACACGGGGTCAGCTGGCCGGCCGTTGCCGCCGGGGTCCTCATCGGGGTCGGGCTGATCTCGTGGGCGATCCGTCGGAGCGCCCGTGAGCACGTCGGGGGTGAGCCGTCGGAGCCCGAAGCCGACGCGACGGAGCCGCCCGCCGAGCCGAGCGGCTAGCCTTCCCTGCGTGGAGATCGCCGGCCTGGGCGTCGACATCTGCGAGATCGCACGGATGGAGCAGGCGCTCGCACGGCACCCGACGATGCGCGATCGCGTGTTCACGCCGGAGGAGATCGCCTACTGCGACGGCAAGGCGCGTCCCGCCGAGAGCTTCGCGGGCCGCTTCGCGGCCCGCGAAGCAGTCATCAAGGCGCTCGGCGGCTACCGCGGCCGGCGCTGGCACGACATCAGCGTCTCGCGCGATCCCTCGGGAGCTCCGTCGATCGTTCTGGCGGGCAACGCCAAGCAGCGAGCCGATCGCCTCGGCGTCTCTCGGGTGCTCGTGACGTTCACCCATGAGAAGACGAACGCCGTCGCCTTCGCGCTCGCGGTGACGGATCGATGAAGCCGCTGCTCACGCCCGAGGAGGCCGCCGAGCTCGACCGGCGCACCCAGGCGGAGGGCACGCCGGCCGCGATCCTGATGGAGCGCGCCGGGGCAGCCGTCGGCCGCGCGTGCATCGACCTGCTCGGCGGCTCGTACGGCCGGCGCGTCGTCGTCGTGTGCGGCGGCGGTAACAACGGTGGTGACGGTCTCGTCGCGGCGCGGCACCTGTGGCGAAGCGGTGCACGTCCGTCGGTATTCCTGATCGATCCGGACGGGCCGGCGCACGATCCGTCAGCGGGCATGCTCGATCGCCTGCGTCGCGAGACCGACGTCCGCGTCGGCCGGATCGATGACCGCTTCACGATCGATCTGGCGCGCGCCGACCTGGTGATCGACGCGATCTTCGGCACGGGGTTCCACGGTGAGCCCGACGACCGGTCGGCGCGCGCGATCCGCGCGTCGAACGACACAGCGGCTCCGGTCGTGGCCGTCGACATCCCGAGCGGGGTCGACGGCGCCACCGGCCAGGTGCAGGGCGCGGTGATCGGGGCCGACCTCACGGTGACGTTCGGCGCCGCGAAGCTCGGCGTGGCGTTGCTCCCCGGGGCGGAGTTCGCGGGAGACGTCCGGGTCGTCGACGTCGGCTTCGCGGCGTTGCCCGAGGTTCGCATCGGCCTCACCGAGCCGGCGGATGTTGCCGCCGTGCTCCCGGCGCGACCGATCGACGGCCACAAGCGGCGGAGCGGCTCCCTCATCGTGGTCGCGGGGTCCCGGTTGATGACCGGCGCGGCGCGCTTGGTCGCGCGGGCCGCGAGCCGCGCCGGTGCCGGATACGTGATCGTTGCTGTTCCCGAGTCGATCCTGCCCATCGTCCAACGAGAGCTCGAGGAGACCGTCTTCGTCGGGCTGCCTGAGACCCCCTCAGGGGGCATGGCGGCCGGCGCCGTCGCCGTGCTCGCCGACCGGGCGGCCTCGGCTAAGGCGATCGCGATCGGACCGGGGCTCGGCCGGGAGAAGGACACGGTGTCGTTCGTCCGCGCGCTCGTGCGCGAGGTCGAGGTGCCGTCGGTGATCGACGCGGACGCGCTCAACGCCTTCGAGGGCGACGCGGCGGGGCTCGGCGACCGGAAGGGCGAAGCGGTGCTCACGCCACACGCCGGCGAGCTCGCTCGGCTGATCGGCCGCGAACCACGTGACGCTGCCACTGAGGCGCGCTCGCTCGCGGCCGAGGCGGACGCCGTCGCGCTGCTCAAAGGGACGCGCACGGTGGTCGCGGGGCCCGACGGATCGGCACGCGTGAACGCCACGGGTACCGCGGCGCTGGCGACGGCGGGGACCGGCGACGTCCTCACCGGCACGATCGGCGGCCTCCTCGCCCGCGGTGTCCACCCGTTCCCGGCAGCGTGGGCCGGCGCCTACGTGCACGGGCTCGCCGGCATCCTCGCCGCGGAACGCCACGGCGACGGTGTCGTGGCCGGCGACGTGATCGAGCGCCTCCCCGAGGCGTTGTCACGGGTGGAGGCCGGCACGTGAGCTCGGCGAGGTTCCGCGAGACGACCGTCGAGGTGGACCTCGGGGCGATCGCCCACAACGTCGCGGCCCTCCGCCCGGCCGGCGCCGAGCTGATGGCCGTGGTGAAGGCCGACGGCTACGGGCACGGTGCCGTGCCGGTCGCGAAGGCGGCGATGCGCGCGGGCGCGGCGTGGTCCGGGGTTGCCCTGGTCGAGGAGGGGATCGAACTGCGATCCGGGGGCGTCGAGGGGCCGATCCTCGTCCTGTCGGAGTTCCCGCCGGGATCGGAGGCGGTCGCGCTGGCGCACCGGCTCACGCCGACCGTGTACTCGGCCGGTGGCGTTCGGCGGCTCGCCGCCGCGAGTCAGGGGCCCGTCGGCGTCCACGTGAAGGTCGACACGGGGATGCATCGGATCGGCGTCTGGCCGCCCGAGGCCCTCGTCCGGTTCCTCCGTTCCGTCGACGATGCGGGTCTGCGCGTCGAAGGTATCTGGTCGCACCTCGCTCGCAGCGAGGAGGACGAGGCGACCACCACCGCGCAGCTCGCCCGCTTCGCAGCCGCGCTCGACGACGCGAAAGCCGCCGGGTTCACACCGGTCCTTCGCCACGTCGCGAACAGCGCGGCGGTGATCCGGCACCCGGAGGCCTCCTACGACCTCGTGCGCCCCGGCATCGCCGTGTACGGGATCGCGCCGGCGCCCGACATGCCAGGGCCGGAGCTCCGCCCGGCGCTCACGTGGCGCTCGACCGTGTCGTACGTGAAGCGCCTGCCCGCGGGCGAACGCCTCAGCTACGGCCACCGTTACGAGCTCGATCATGAGGCGACCGTGGCGACGGTTCCGGTCGGCTATGCGGACGGGTACCCGCGCGCAGCGT
>JBKPRM010000312.1:0-9327 GCA_046734555.1 Actinomycetota bacterium
GGATGGCATCGAGGCGACGCGACGGATCAAGGACGCGGCCCCCGACACGAAGGTGATCTTGATCACGGTGGACGAGTCGCGCGGCGCCGTCTCTGAGGCGATCCAGGCCGGCGTCTCCGGATACCTGCTGAAGGACGCGACCCCCGACGCGCTGGTCGACGCCGCGCGCAACGCCGTCGAGGGCAACGCCGTGATCCACCCGCAGCTGACGCGCACGTTCATCGAGGAAGCCCGCACCGCGGGCGGAGACGAGCCGAAGTCGACGCCGTTGTCCAAGCGCGAGCGCGAGATCCTCCAGAAGGTGGCGGACGGGGCGACGACGCGCCAGGTGGCCTCCGACCTCGGGATCTCGCCCCATACCGTCAAGACCCATCTCGAACGGATCTTCGAGAAACTCGGGGCGAACGATCGGGCCCAGGCGGTGGCGATCGCCATACGCACCGGGATCGTGCACTAGCGGGCCGACGCCCGTCCCCCGGACGGCCCATCCTCAACCCCTGCCGCGCAGGGCCGATACCGCCAGGGATGGGATCCACCCTGCTCGTGTGCGACTCCGAAGACGAGATCGCGTACCTCCAGTACCACTTGTTGCGGGCTGCTTCCGACCTGGTCGTCGATGTCACGTCCGACCCGTTCCAGGCGGTCGAGTCCGCCGCCCGGGCGCGTCCCGACGTCGTGACCGCCGACCTGGGCCTGGAGGGGCTGGGCGGCGTCGAGCTGATCCGGCGCCTGTGCGCCTCCACCCCGGGCACCCGGGTCATCGCGCGGTCATCGTCCCGGGACGTCACGGTCGTGGCAGACGCGCTCGGCGCCGGAGCGGCCGGCTACGTGCTGCGGGACGACGGACCCGATGCGCTGTTGGCGGCGATCCGCGCTGCGCTCACCGGCGCTGTCGTGCTGTCGCCGGTCGTCGCGAGCGGGTTCGGATCCGAGGTGGCGCGCGTGGTCGCCGACGAACGCGCGATACGGGCGGAGCTCGAGGAGCTTCGCTCCTCGGTGACCCAAGGCACCTCGGCCAAGGCCGACTTCCTCGCGAACATCTCCCACGAGCTGCGCACCCCCGTCACCGTCGCGAAGGGCATCGCCTACGTGCTGCGCAACCCCGCGGTGCCGCCGCACGAGCGCGAGCAGTTCCTCGGGCAGCTGCAGTCCTCGCTCGACAAGCTCATGGGGATCGTCGATGAGATCATCACGATCGCCGAGCTCGAACGGGGAACCTTCGAGCTCGACGTCGCGCCGATGGACCTCGCGCCGCTCATCCGTCACGCGATCGACGAGGTCGCCCGCGAGTACCCACAGACGCCGATCGAGGCCCAGGTGCCGGACGAGCTCCGGGCCGTCGCGGACGGCAACCGCATCGGGGGGGTCGTCCGCGAGCTGCTGGACAACGCGTGCCGCTACTCCCCGATGGGTGGATCGATCGAGCTGATCGCACGGATGCTGGACGAGGGCGTCGTCGTCGGGGTGACCGACCACGGCGGCGGGCTGGACCGCTCGATCGCGATGAAGGCGTTCGAGCAGCCGTTCTCCACCGGAGAGGCGACCCTTCGCAAGGAGAAGGCAGGGGTGGGCGTCGGCCTGCACCTCGCCCGGCAGATCGTCTGGGAGCACGGGGGCGTCATGTGGTCGGATCCGTTGCCCGGCGGGGGTACACGGGTGTCGTTCTGCATCCCCATCAACGAGGGCCAGCGCCTGGCCGCGCCGCCCGCGAGCGCCGCCGGCGCCGCCTGATCCGCGGTTCAAGCGCGGCGACACGCGCGGGCGTATCCTGCGATCCGGAGGTAGCACACTGGCTCGTTCCTTCGTGGTGCTCATCGCCTTGGCGCTCGGGGCCGTCAGCTGCGGCGCCGGCGCCTCCTCCTCCGCTCCCCTGGCTCCGGCGACCGATGCGCGCTTCACGCACGTGTCGGCCTACGGCGTCTCGGCGGTCGTGCCGCATGGCTGGCTCGTCCAGACGGCGAGCGATGCCGCGTACTCGCTCGGCGTCACCGCGTCGCCCGGGCCACAGATGACCCGCCGGGACGTGCCGGTCGAGCAAGGCCTGATCGCGACGCGCGTCGACGCAACCGTGGTCGGCGCGCCGAGCGACCTGTACTACCTCGCGGCGAAAGGGCCCATCCTCAGCACGGTCCATCACGACGCGCGCTGCACCGTGAAACAGAAGGAGGTCTACGCGGACCATGCGCCGGCGGCGGTCACGGGCCGGCCTCGCTCGCCGGGCGACTTCGTGGCGACGGCGAGCGGGACCTGCGCGAGACGGCACGCCGAGACGCGGTGGTCGTATTTCGTCGCGGCGCCGGGGTTCGGTCCCGCGCGGGAGCACGGCATCCCCGGCTCCGGGCTGTACCTGATCGTCGCATCGACGCCGGCGGTCCCGGGTGCGGCCAGGACCCTCGCCAACATGGTGCGGCGCGTGCGCTTCGGCGAGGACGGGATCGAGGACTTCCTGCGCGCCCTGCAGCCCCGGATCTAGCGGGGACTGCGATCGACGAACGGCGGTCGCACGACGGTCGCCGCCCCACGGCGTCCGCGGATGTCGACCGCCACGTCATCCCCGACATCGACGGCGTCGGCGGGCCAGAGGTAGGCGAGCGCGATCCCCGTCTGCAGCAGCGGTGAGAAGCTGCCGCTCGTGACCTCCCCGATCAGACGGTCATCGAGGAATACCGGGTAGTGGGCGCGCGGGATGTGCCGGCGCTCCCGCATCCGCAGACCGCGCAACCTGCTCGGCAGACCCTCCTCGCGCTGTCTCGCGAGCGCGTCGCGGCCGCGGAACGGGCCTTTGTCCATCGCGACCGCCCAGGATAGACCCGCCTCGAAGGCGGTCGAGGACTCGAACAGATCCTGGCCGTAGAGCGGGTACCCCATCTCGAGACGCAACACGTCCCGCGCCGCGAGCCCGCACGGCGCGCCACCCGCTGCCGTGACGGCGTCAAGCAGCGCCCGCCACAGCTCGACCGCGATGTCCTGGTAGGTGAACAGCTCGTAGCCGATCTCGCCGGTGTAGCCCGAGCGTGTCACGATCACGGGGCGACGCAGGTACGACGACTCGGCGCATCGCATGAAGTCGAGGCCGCTCGCCTGGGGGAACAGCGACTCGACGATCGCCGGGGATCTTCGCCCCTGCACCGCGATGAAGCACCAATCCTGGTGGTACATGAGGTGGACGAGGTCAGGCGTGTCCGCTTCGGCGAGGGTCTGCAACACGCGGTTCGTGTTCGAGGCGTTCGGCACGACGAAGTACCGCTCGGGGGCCATCCGATACACGATCAGGTCCTCGATCACACCCCCACCCTCGTTGAGCACCAGGTTGTACTGCGCCTCGCCGACGCCGACCTGCGAGACATCGTTCGTGACGACGCTCTGCAGCAGGGCGAGCGCTCCGGGGCCGACGACCTCCACCTTCCCGAGGTGGGTGAGATCGAACAGGCCGACCCGCTCGCGGACCGCACGATGCTCGGCGAGCGCGCCCTCATATTCGATCGGCATGTTCCATCCGCCGAACGGACCCAGCTTCGCCCCGAGGGTGAGGTGCTCCGCCTCCAGCGGCGAGCGGTGCAGCGTCAGTTCGTCGTCCACGGACGGCGATGGTAGGCGCTACGTGACGCCGCTACCCCGGTCGCAGCGCCTCCCGGCGGTAGACTGGGCTTCCGCATGGGCGACCCGTACGACGTAGTCGTGATCGGCGCCGGCACCGGCGGATATTCAGCCGCCCTGCGTGCCGCGCAGCTGGGCGAACGCGTTGCCCTCATCGAGCGCGACGAGCGCCTCGGCGGAACCTGTCTGATACGGGGATGCATCCCCACGAAAGCGCTGTTGCGCTCGGCCGAGGTGCTCGACACCGTCGATCGCGCCGCGGAATGGGGGGTCAAAGCCGCCGGCGAGCCCGATTGGTCGGCGATCGTCGCGTTCGAGGAGTCGATGGTCGACAAGCTGGTGAACGGGCTCACCGGCCTGGTCAAGCTCCGCAAGATCGACGCGCTGCGGGGTACGGCCCGCTTGGTGGCCGGTCCGGCCGTCGAGGTCAACGGTCAGCGGGTCGAGGCATCGAACGTCATCGTCGCGACGGGCTCCGCGCCGCGGTTGCTCCCAGGCCTGCAGCTCGGACCGCGGGTGATCACGAGCGATCAAGCGCTGCGCTACGACCGTATCCCGTCATCCGCGATCGTGATCGGTGCCGGAGCCGTCGGGCTCGAGTTCGCCTCGATCTACCGGTCCTTCGGCGCCGACGTGACGGTGATCGAAGCGCTGCCCCGCCTCGCGCCGCTCGAGGACGAGGACATGTCCAAGGACATCGCACGCGCGTTCCGGAAGCGGGGCATCATGAGCGCCGCCGGCGCAGCGGTCACGTCGATCACCGAAGACGAGACGGAGGCGACCGTCACGTATGAGTTGGACGGCACCCCGACGACCGTCCGCGCCGACGTCTGCCTCGTCGCCGTGGGGCGCGGCCCGGTCACCGAAGGGCTCGGCCTCGCCGATGCCGGCGTCGCGATGCACGAGAAGGGCTTGGTCCTCGTCGACGACGAACTCCGCACGAACGTGCCGGGGGTGTGGGCCGTCGGCGACGTCGCGGCGACGCCGCTGCAGCTCGCCCACGTCGCCTTCACCGAAGGGATCGCGGTCGCCGAGCGCATCGCTGGCGTCCCCGTTCCCCCGATCGACTACACGCAGATACCGCGCGTGACTTATTGCACACCGGAGATCGCGAGCGTCGGCCTGACCGAGGCCCAGGCGCGGGACGCAGGCCACGAGATCGTCGTCGAGAGGCTCGACCTGCGCGCGATCGGGAAGGCGAACATCGTCGGCGAGGGCGGCGCCGTGAAGGTGGTCGCCGAGGTGAACGATGGACCGGTGCTCGGTGTACACATGATCGGGCCGCACGTCACCGACCTGATCGCGGAGGCGATGCTGATCACGTCGTGGGAGGCGTCCCCGAGCGACGTCGCCGCGCACATCCATCCGCACCCGACCCTGTCCGAAGGGCTGGGCGAGTCGATGCTTGCGCTCGCCGGCAAGGCGCTGCACACCGCGTGAGGGACACCATGGCGACCACCGTGAGATCCGACGCCGCCGCGAACGACCGGCCACTGCCCGACGACCAGCTCCGACAGATGCTCGCCACGATGAAGCTCGCCCGCTACGTCGACGAGCGGCTCGAGGCGCTGTACCGCCAGGGCAGGCTGCCGGGCGCGATCTACTCCGGCCGGGGCCAGGAGGGCACCCACGTCGGCGTCGTCTCGCCGCTGCGAGCGAGCGACTCCTTGTTCCCCACGCACCGCGACCTCACGGCGCAACTCGCGAAAGGTCTCGATCTCAACCGCGTGCTGGCTCAGTTCTGGGGCCGGATCGACGGGTACCTGCGGGGGCGCGACGGCAACAGCCACATCGGCGACTGGGCCGGCAGCCGAACGTACGCGGTGATGTCGCATCTGCCGATCGCCTACCCGGTCGCAGTCGGCGCGGCGTGGGCCTACCAGCGGGCCGGCGATGGCAGGGTCGCGCTGGCGATCTGCGGCGACGGCGCGACCTCCAACGGGAGGTGGCACGAGGCGATCAACTGGTCTGCCGTGCAGCGGCTGCCCGTCGTCTGGGTCGTGAACAACAACCAATTCGCGTACTCGACGCCCAACGAGAAGGAGTTCGCCATCCCGACGATCGCCGAGCGCGGCGCGGCCTACGGGATCCCGGGGGTTCGGGTCGACGGCGCCGACGTGCTCGAGGTCTTCGGGGCGGCGCGCGACGCCGTTGAGCGAGCCCGCAGCGGCGGGGGCCCCACCCTGATCGAGTCGGTCTCGTTACGGTGGCGTGGCCATGCGGGGCACGACCCCGCGAAGTACGTGCCAACCGAGCTCTTGGAGCACTACGTGGCATCCAAGGACCCGGTCAAGAACTTCGAGCGCCACCTGGTCGAGCTCGGGATCGTCGACGACGACATGCTCGCCTCGATGCAAGCCGACATCGAACGCCGCTTCGAGGAGGCGCACGCGTTCGCGCTCGATTCCCCCTTCCCCGAGCCCGGCGACGTCGACAAGGGCGTGTGGGTCGAGGACGGGTACTGGCGGAGCGAGCCCGGCCGCTCGGGCGGCACGGGGGCCGGCTGATGGCGAGCACACAGGTCGAGACGGGCGCCGCGGGTCACGGCGCCGAGCCGCGGGGGAAACGCTCCGACGACGGCCAGGCGACGTACCTGATCGCGATCGCCGAGGCGCTGTGGGAAGAGATGGAACGCGACGAGCGCGTCTTCATGCTCGGCGAGGACATCGGCGTCTACGGCGGCGCCTTCAAGGTCACCGAGGGCTTCATGGACCGGTTCGGGCCCGACCGTGTGATCGACACACCGATCGCCGAGGAGACGATCGTCGGCATGGCGGTCGGGGCTGCGATGGAGGGCTACCGCCCGGTGGCGGAGTTCCAGTACGCCGACTTCATGTCCAGCGGCTTCGACGAGATCACGACGGTGCTGTCGCGGTATCACTATCGCTCGGGCGTGCGGCTGCCCGTCGTCCTCCGCGGGCCGAGCGGTGGTGGTGTGCGTGCGTCGAACTTCCACTCGGTGAACCCCGAACCGTGGTTCGCCTACACCGGGGGCCTCAAGATCATCTGTCCGGCGTTCCCGTCGGATGCGAAGGGGTTGCTGAAGTCGGCTGTCCGCGACGACAACCCATGCATGTTCCTCGAGCACAAGGCCCTGTATCGCCGTATCAAGGAGCAGGTGCCGGAGGATCCGTCGGTGCTGGTACCGATCGGGGCCGCCGACGTGAAGCGCCCAGGCGACGACGTCACGATCGTCACGTACGGCGCCATGGTCCACAAAGCGCTCGAGGCGGCGGAGTCGCTCGCCGCGCGCGGCGTGTCGGTCGAGGTCGTCGACCTTCGCACGGTGTACCCGCTCGACGAGGACGCGGTGATCCGATCGATCGAGAAGACGTCCCGCGCCCTCGTGCTGTACGAGTCGTTCCATTTCCTCGGGATCGGAGCGGAGGTCGCATCGGTGATCGCCGAGCGTGCGTTCGAGCATCTCGACGCGCCCGTGATGCGCCTCGCGCCACCCAACCATCCGGTGCCGTTCTCGCCGCCGCTCGAGGACGCGTTCCTGCCGCAGGTGGCCGACATCGAGGCCGCCGTCGACCGCCTCTCGGCGTGGTGAGGAGGGTGCCGTGACGTCGATCCAGATGCCGCAGCTCGGCGAGACGATCGTCGAGGGCACGATCTTGAAATGGTTGAAGAACGAGGGCGAGCACGTCGACCGGGACGAGCCGTTGTTCGAGATCTCGACCGACAAGGTGGACACCGAGGTCCCGTCCCCCGTCGCAGGCACCGTGACCAAGCTGCTGGTCGACGAGGGGTCGACCGTCCCCGTCGGCACGGCGGTGATGGAGATCGACGAGGGCGCTGCGGCTGGGTCTGGCAACGGGAGCTCTGCGGCGCCGAGCTCCGCCGGCGACGGCGCGACGGGGGGAACGTCTTCCGGGCCGGCAGCTGCTGCGGCCCCCGTCGGACCCTCGCCGAGCGGCGCCGGCTCGGCGGTTCCCGAGGCGGCACCGCCGGCGGTCGCGCAGCCGGCAGCTGGTGCGTCGCCAACGGCATCTGCCACCCCGAGTGGCTCGGGGTTCGCGTCGTTGGCGGATCGTGGCCCCCGGTCGCAGATCTTGTCGCCGATCGTGCGACGACTGGCCAAAGAGCGCGGGGTCGACCTGTCGACGGTTGCGGGGACCGGTGAGGGTGGGCGGATCACGAAGGCGGACGTGCTGGGCGCCTCGGCGGGAGCCGTGCAACCGGCGGGCGCGCAGATGCCGGCGCAGGGCGGGACGGTGACGGCCCTGCCGAGCGCGGCGCCGGCGATGCCGACGACGGCGGCGGTGCCGGCTGGCGAGCACGAAGACGTCGAGCCGATGTCACACATCCGGTCGGCGATCGCGACGCACATGCTCGCATCGACGACGCAGACCGCGCGCGCCTGGACCATGGTCGAGGTCAACGTGGAGCGGTTGGTCCGTCTGCGCGAGGCGGCGAAGGACAGCTTCCAGCGCAAGCACGGGGTGAAGCTCACCTACCTGCCGATGGTCATCCGCGCCACGGTCGATGCCTTGGGCGCGTTCCCGCTCGTGAACTCTCGGATCGTCGGCGCGGACATCGTGACCCCGCGGTTCGTCAACATGGGGATCGCGGTGTCCTACGACGCCGGCCTGATCGTCCCGGTGATCAAGGGCGTCGACGCGATGAACACCGTCGGGGTCGCTCGGGCGATCGCCGACCTCGCCGCGCGCGCGCGATCCCACGAGCTGAAGCCCGACGAGGTGCAGGGGGCGACGTTCACGATCACGAACCCGGGGCCCTACGGATCGCTCGCGTCGGTGCCGATCATCAATCAGCCGAACGCCGGGATCCTGTCGCTGGACGCCATCCAGAAGCGCCCGGTCGTCGTCGAGGAGGACGCGATCGCGGTCCGCCACATGGTCTACATCTCGATGTCGTGGGACCACCGTCTGATCGACGGCGAGCTCGCGACGCGATTCCTCGCTCGCGTGAAGCAGAACCTCGAAACGTGGGACTTCGCGGAGGACCTCGGCCTGTGACGACGGCCGCCTGGCTCATCGAGCCGCGCGCACCGGTCGACTACGACGTGGGGAACGAAGCGATGCATGCGATCGCGGACCGGCGGCTCGCCGGCACTGTCCCCGACACTGCCATCCTGCTCGAGCATCCCCCGGTGTTCACCGCCGGCCGCCGGGCGAGGCCCGAGGAGCTCCTCTGGCGGGAAGACTCGGTGCAGGCTCGGGGCGGCGTCGTCCGGCGGATCGACCGCGGCGGGTCGTTCACCTTCCACGGCCCCGGGCAGCTGGTCGGCTACCCGATCCTCGACCTCGGTTCGCGTCCCGATGCCGCCGCCTACCTGCGGCGGCTGGAGGAGGTCGTGATCCGCACGTGCGCCGACCTCGGCGTCGCGGTCCACCGTCGCGACGACGTGCAGACGGGGGTGTGGGCCGGTGACGAGAAGATCTGTGCGATCGGGGTTCGGCTGCTCCGCGCGCGGGTCACGTTGCACGGGATCGCGCTGAACTGCGACACCGACCTGTCGTGGTTCGACGGGATCGTCGCCTGCGGGCTGCCCGATCATGGGGTGACCTCGCTCAGCCGCCTGCTAGGACGCGACGTCACCGTCGACGAAGCCCGTCCCCTCGTCGTTCGGTACCTCGCCGATGTCTTCGGCCTGGGCTTCACGCCAGCACCGGCAGGCCTCAGCGACGCCTTCCGCGCCCCCGTCGTCGCCTGACTCAGACCGGCGCGTCGGCGACGATCGCGTACCGCGGGCGGTGAGAGAGC
>JBKPRM010000313.1:0-4455 GCA_046734555.1 Actinomycetota bacterium
CATCGCCGCCGCGACCCCGGCCGGCGGTCACTTGATCGGGATCGACGAAGAGACAGCGCTCGTCGGTGATGGCACCGAGTGGACGGTCTGGGGCAAGGGCGGCATCTACCTGCACCACGACGGCGAGTGGGTGGGGGAGTACCGCTCGGGACAGTCGTTCACGCTGCCGATGGCGCTCGCCGGGACCACGGCCCCGGATCCGGCGCCCGGATAGCATCGCCGGCGTGGCAGAGCCCGAGCAGCATCACCTGGACCGCAGCGACCCGATCGGCCAGCGGGCGCCGGAGATCATCCGCATCCTGGACGAGACGTACCCGGACGCCACGATCGCGCTGCGCTATTCCAACCCCCTCGAGCTGCTCGTCGCCACGATCTTGTCGGCGCAGTCGACCGACGTGAAGGTGAACGAGGTCACCGAGACGCTCTTCCAGAAGTACCGGACGCCGGAGGATTACCTCCGCGTCCCCGAGGACGAGCTGAAGGCGGACATCCACCCGACCGGCTTCTTCAACCAGAAGGCGCTCGCGATCCGCGAGGCGTGCCGCCGGATCGTCGAGGTCTACGACGGGAAGGTGCCGGATTCGATGGAGGAGCTGACGACCCTTCGTGGCGTCGCGCGCAAGACCGCCAACATCGTCCTGTCCAACGCGTACGGGACCGTGGTGGGCATCCCGGTCGACACGCACGTCAAGCGGCTCGCCAACCGGCTCGGTTTCTCGGCGCACCATGATCCGGACAAGATCGAACAAGATCTGATGCGGCTGGTGCCACGGGATCACTGGTACCGGTTCAGCTACGAGCTGATCGATCACGGGCGCGCGCTCTGCACAGCCAAGAGGCCGCGGTGCCGGGAGTGCCCCGTCGAGCACCTGTGCCCCTCGAGCCAGGCGTGATTCAGACGGCGGGCTGCAAGATCCGATCGGCCGCGGCCCGACGCCGCGCGCGCCTGATCACCCGGCGCTCCTCTTCGTCCAAGCCGCCCCAGACACCGGCGTCCTGGTACGTCGCGAGCGACCACTCGAGGCAGTCCGGGCGGACCACGCAGGTGTGGCACACGGATTTCGCCTCCGCGACCTGGGCGAGCGCGGGGCCCGAGGTACCGATCGGGAAGAAGAGCTCAGGGTCCTCGCCGATGCACCGGGCGTCGGCCAGCCACCACATGTCGTCCGGGTCGTGTTTGAATCGCCGTTCAGTCATCGTGCGTGCCTGCGTCGGGAGCCCATCGAATCCCTACGTAGGTGGGGACAGTAGTGTCTGAACGGCCGTTCAGTCAAGCCGGTTCCGCGCTGATCGTGGCCCATCGGGGGGCGTCCTCCGAAGCCCCCGAGAACACCGCCGGGGCCTTCGAGGCGGCGGTGGGGGCCGGGGCCGGCGCGGTCGAGTTCGACGTGCGGGTCACCGCCGACGGCGAGGCCGTGGTGATACACGATGCCACCGTCGACCGAACCACCGGCGGGGTCGGACTCGTTCGCGACCTGACGCTCGCCGAGGTGCAGCGCCTCCGGATCGGACCGGGCGGGACGGAGCACGTGCCGACGCTCGGTGAGACGTTGCGGTTGCTCTCCGGCCGGATAGCCGTCGACATCGAGATCAAGAACCTGCCCGGTGAGCCCGACTTCGATCCCGACCGGGAGCTCGCGGTCGAGCTCGTGATCGACGCGCTCGACGCGGCCGCGTTCGTCGGCGACGTGATCATGTCGAGCTTCAACCCGCTCTCGCTCGCCACGAGCCGCCGGCTGCGCCCCGACGTCGTGACCGGTTTGCTCACGAACACCGACGTGGCGGCCGAGGCGGCGATCCGGTTCGCCGCCGACCAAGGCCATCGCTGGGCCCTCCCGTACCTCGGGCAGCTCCAACCGTCCGCCGCACGAGACGCGCGTGCTGCGCACGGTGCCGGGCTCCTGCTCGGCACGTGGATCACCGACGACCCGGCACTGGCGACCGACCTCTTCGCCGCGGGCGTGGACGCTGTGGCGACCAACGATCCCCGGGCCGTCGCTGCGGCGGTCTCCGCGCGATGATCATGCGTCGCAGGCAGCTGCCAGCCCACCTCGAGGGACCGTACCGCGCGTTCCTCGCGGTCCTCGAGGAGCTCGAACCCGCGAAGGCTGGTCTCGCCGACGTCCTGCCCACGACGAGGTTGCCGGGGCGGCCGCTGCACGACGCGGTCGGGGAGTATCGGCGGCGACTGGCCGCCGCTCAGCCGCTGATGCCGTCGTGGCGGACCGCCGAACTCACGGACGAATGGGAAGCCTGCGGCCGGGGGCTCCGGGAGGCGGCCCGGCGAGCCGAGCGGGTGCTGGCGGCCGCCACCGAGCCCGTCGGGTTCGAGGAACTGCTCGGCACCGTCGAACGCCTGATGGATCCCCTCGAGCCGTTCGCCGTTGCGGGGGAGCGTTTCCGGATGCTTCGTCGCCGTCGTGCACGAAGCGGCTAGTTCGAAGGGGTCGGGGGGCGTGTGCCCCGCCTCTCCGTATCCTCGGCCGGTGGCCGAGCTCGACCGGATCCGCGACGACGTCGTCGTCTGCCGCGCGTGTCCGCGCCTGGTCGCCTGGCGTGAACAGGTCGCGCACGAGAAGGTCGCCCGGTTCGCACACGAGGAGTACTGGGGGCGGCCGGTTCCGGGGTTCGGCGATCCGAAAGCGTCGGTGCTGATCGTTGGGCTGGCGCCCGCGGCGCACGGCGGCAACCGCACGGGACGGATCTTCACCGGCGACCGCAGCGGCGACTTCCTGTACGCGTCGATGTTTCGGGTGGGCCTCGCGAACCAGCCGACATCCGTATCCCTCGACGACGGGCTGCGTCTGCGCGGCGCGTACGTCGCCGCCGTCAACCGGTGCGCGCCGCCCGGCAACAAGCCGACCCCCGTGGAGCGGGATCGATGCCTGCCCTACCTCGTTCGCGAGATCGACGCGTTGGCGTCGCTGCGAACGGTCGTGGCGCTCGGCGCGTTCGCGTGGGACGGGATCTTGCGGGCGCTCGCGGCCCTCGGCCACGTGTCGGGAACGCCGAAACCCCGGTTCGGGCACGGCGTGGAAGCGCAGGTCGGTCCGTACATGCTCCTCGGCTGCTTCCATCCAAGCCAGCAGAACACCTTCACGGGAAAGCTCACCGCCGAGATGGTCGACGAGGTGCTCCGTCGGGCGGTGGAGCTCACCACGCAGCCGTCCCGCTGACGGCCTCGGCCCCGCCGTTGGAGGCGCCGGGCCGTATCTTCGTCACCGTGGGCAGGCACATGCGCTTCTACGCGCCTCCGAACGAGCTCGATCAACGGCCGATCGACCGTCGCACGGTCAGGCGCGTCGTCGACTCGTTCCGGCCGTACCGGCGGAAGGTCGGCGCCGTCGGCCTGTTCATCTTCGTCACGTCGGTGCTCGGCGTGGCCAACCCGCTGCTGATCAAATGGATCTTCGACCACGGGCTGTTCGGCGTGCCGCCGCAGAACCTGTGTCTGAACGGGACCGCATGCCCGAACATGCACGTCGTCTACGTCGGCGTCGGGCTGATGGTGGCGATCCCGATCATCAACGGCGTGATCGGGATCGGACAGACGTACTTCGCCAACCTGGTCGGTCTGCGGGTGATGCAGGACCTCCGGAACTCCCTATACACCCACCTGCAGTGGATGCCGCTGCGCTTCTTCACCACGACGCGAACGGGCGAGATCCAATCGCGCCTGTCGAACGACGTCGGCGGCGTGCAGACCGTCGTGACCGACACCGCATCGTCGATCCTGTCGAACGTCGTCGTGATCATCTCGACACTCGTCGGCATGGCACTCCTGTCGGTGCCGCTCACCTTGCTCTCGCTCAGCCTGTTGCCGGTGTTCCTCTGGCTCACCGTGAAGGTCGGGCGGGCGCGGCGCGAGGTCGCGTCGAACACCCAGAAGACCCTGGCCGACCTCACCGCGGTCACGGAGGAAACGCTCAGCGTCAGTGGGATCTTGCTGTCCAAGGCCTTCGGCCGCCAGGGCTACGAGATCGGACGGTTCAACGAGGAGAACGAGCGCCTGACGGGCCTGCAGATCCGCCAGACGATGATCGGGCGGTCGTTCTTCGCGGTCGTCGGCACGTTCTTCTCGATCACCCCGGCGCTCGTGTACCTGGTGGCGGCGTACGTGCTCCGCAACCACGCCGGCGATGCGGTGCCGCCGCTGACGGCCGGGAGCATCGTGGCCTTCACCACCCTGCAGTCTCGCCTGTTCTTCCCGATCGGCTCGATGCTGCAGGTCTCCACCGAGGTGCAGTCCTCGCTCGCCTTGTTCGACCGGATCTTCGAATACCTCGACATGCAACACGAGATCGTGGACGCACCGGACGCCGAGGGGCTCGTCAACGTCCGCGGCGAGGTGGAGCTCGATCACGTGCGCTTCCACTACGAGCGCGACGATCCGGTGCCCGAGGGGGAGGAGCCAGCGGCGATCGAGCGAACCTGGACGCTCGACGACGTGTCGTT
>JBKPRM010000314.1:0-13629 GCA_046734555.1 Actinomycetota bacterium
GCCAGGATCTCGGCGCGGTACCGCTGGTCGATCGCGCGCTTGACCTTCCGGTCGGTGTGCTCGTCCAAGCCGTACGCGCGGACGACCGCCGCGCCCATGACCGACTCGGACACCTCGGACAGCATCTCGCCGACCCGGGTACGCGCGGTGTTGAAGGCCGTGGTGAGCTTCGCCTGCATCGTCCAGACGATGAACAGCAGCGGCACGATCATGACGACCACGGCGAGGGCGAGCTGCCACGCGTAGTAGAGCATCAGGCCGAGCGCGCCGATCACCTGGGTCAACGAGATGATCCACGCGATCCCACCCCACTCCATGAACTGCTGCAGCGCGTCCACGTCGGCGGTCACGCGTGCGACGAAGACGCCGCGCTTCTCCTCGGACTGGTCCGCGATCGACAGGGAGTGGATGTGCGAGAACGTGCGCACCCGCAGCTGCATCATCGCGTTCTCCGCCGCCGCCACCAGGCGGCGGCCCGCCTCGCGCGCCGCGACGAACGCCACGACGACGAGCGCCAGCGCGATCCCGCAGATCGTGGCGATGTAGGCGGTTCGGAACGGTGAGAAGCCGTGGTCGAACACCATCTGGATCAGCACAGGCGTGACGAGGGAGACGACGGTGACGCCGAGCGACACGATGACGGTCAGCCCGAGGCCGCGCCGCAGGTCGGGGCTGTCGAGCACGCCGCGACGAAGGACCGCCCACGCTCCCTGGAGTTCCTCGGGGATCGGGAGAGCTTCGTCGTCGCCGGGGAGCTCAAAGCTCATCGTCGGTCACCCCCTCCTCCACGTCTCGCTCGTACGCGCGGATGATCGCGGCGTAGCCGGGCAACCGGTTGAGCAGGTCATCGTGCATGCCGGTGCCCGCCACCTTGCCGTCCTCCAGGTAGATCACCCGGTCGGCCAGCCTGATCGTCGAGAGGCGGTACGCGACCACGATCAACGTCGTGTCGAGCTCACGCCGGAGCGCATGCAGGATGTTCGCCTCGATCGTCGGGTCGACCGACGAGGTCGCGTCGTCCAGGATCAAGATCCGCGGCTGGCGGGCGAGCGCGCGAGCCAACGCGACGCGCTGACGCTGGCCGCCCGACAGCGTGTGGCCGCGCTCCCCGACGATCGTGTCGTAGCCCTCGGGCAGCTCACGGATGAACCGGTCGGCCGACGAGATCATCGCCGTGCGCACGACCTCGGCCTCATCGACGGAGTCGTCGAGCGCGATGTTCTCGCGCACGCTGGCGGCGAACAGGAAGCTCTCTTGGAACACGATCGCGGCGGCCTGTCGCAGCGCGAGCGGGTCCGCGTCGCGCACGTCGACGCCCTCGACCGAGACGGTGCCCTCGATCGGGTCCGCGAGCCGGACGAGCAGCTGCGCGAGCGTCGACTTGCCCACGCCGGTCGGTCCCACGATCGCGACCGACTCGCCTGGCTCGACGTCGAACGACACGCCGTCGAGCACCGCTTGGCCGTCGTAGATCAGACGCACGTCGCGAACCGAGAGCCCGAGCGGCCCCTCGGGGATCGGCGTCGGCGTGCGTGGCGGCACGACCGTGACCTGCTCGGCGAAGACCGTCTGGAGCCGGTCCCACCCGACAACGGCTCGCGGCAGCTCGGCGAGGATCCAGCCGATGAACCGCATCGGCCACGAGAGCAACCCGAACAAGGCGACGAACCCGATCAGGTCGCCGACCGTGATCGCGTTCTCGTGGATCCGCCACGCGCCGACCGCGACGAGGATCACGGTCGCGAACGTCGGCAGCGAGTCGAGCCCGGCCTCGAACGTCGCGCGCACGTAGCCGCCCTCGATCCGGTCGTCGCGGAGCGTCCGTGCCGCGTCCCGCAGGCGCGCGGTCTCCGCCTCCTCCCGGCCGAGCGTCTTCACGACGAGCGCGCCGTCGATCGACTCGTGCGCGACCGCGGACACGACGCCGATGTCCTCCTGCGCCCGACGCGAGGGTTCCTCGACCCGGCGGGCGAAGATCCGGTTCATCAGCGCGAGCGCGGGCAGCAGCAGCGCGCCGACCAGCGCCAGCCACGGGTCGACCCGCAGCATCTGCACCATCGCGAGGACGACCAACGCGATCACGCCCGCGGCGAAGGGCACCGGCCAGAACACGTCGACCGCAGCCTTGACGTCGGCCTCCATGTGAGCGAGCAGCTCACCCGTCGGCGTCTCACGGTGGTACTGCAGGGCGAGGTCCCGGTACCGGTCCGAGACCTCGCGGCGCAACGTCGCCATGACGCGCTCGCCGGCGACCCCGGAGAAGTACCGGCGCACCATGATCCCGAGCGCTCGCAGGCAGCCGAACAACATCAGCGCGAACACCGCCCACCAGACCTTCGAGGCCTCGACCGGCCCGGCGTAGGGCTGGCCGGGATCCGGCAGGGCGGGTTTCAGCACGTTGTTCGTCGCGCTCGCGAGGGCTGCGGTCAGCGCCACGGATGCGACGGCGAACAGCAACGCCCCGGCGAGCGAGATCGCGAACGGCTTGGGATGCAGCTTGATGTAGGCCCAGACGAGCCGCATGCCGCGCATGAACAGGCCTCGTTGATGAGGCGTGCCGGAGGGCGCGTTGGTCTCCTGCAGGGTCGCGGCCATGCCGCATATCATGCCGCGCATGACCGGGCAGCGACCCTGGCTCTCCTCGTACCCCTCTGACGTGCCACGTTCGCTGGCGCCCTATCCCGAAGAAAGCGTCTTCTCGATGCTCGAATCCTCGGCGCGGCGGTTCCCCGACCGGCCGGCGATCGCCTGGTTCGGCAAGAAGCTGACCTACGCCGAGCTGCTCGCCGAGGTCGAGCGGTGCAGCGCGATGCTCGCCGGCCTCGACGTGAAGCGAGGCGACCGGGTCGCGCTGATCATGCCGAACTCCCCGCCGTTCACGATCGCGTTCTACGCCTGCATGCGTCTCGGCGCGGTGGCGGTCGGCAACAACCCGATCTACACGCACCGGGAGATGCGCCACCAGCTGGAGGACGCCGATGTGAGCGTCGTGCTGGTCGCGGACCTGATGTACGCGGACTTCGCGCCCGTCTTCGCCGAGCTCGGCATCGACCAGGTGATCGTCACGCGGCTGAACGACTACATGCCGCTGGTCAAGAGATGGCTCGCGCCGACGCTGAAGTTCAAGAAGCAGCAAGTCGCCAACGGCAAGCCGTGGCCGCCGGTGCCCCCCGACGCCGACGTGCTCCGCTGGACTCAGGCCCTCAAGGACGCCGGTCCGGCTCCTCCGGTCGCGACCGTGGATCCGACGCATGACGTCGCCGCGTTGATCTACACGGGCGGCACCACGGGGGTCGCGAAGGGCGCGATGCTCTCGCACCACAACATCACGTCGAACGCCCGTCAGAGCGCGTCGTGGTTCCCCTCGATCGAAGACGGGCGGGAGGCCGTGCTCGCGGCGCTGCCGTTCTTCCATTCCTACGGGCTGCTCGCGATGAACCTGACGATCTTGATCGGCGCGAAGCTGATCCCGATGCCCAACCCGCGCGACATCCACATGGTCCTCGAGCTGATCGATCACGAGAAGCCGACGTTGTTCCCGGGGGTGCCACGGCTCTACGTCGCGGTGAACGAGCACCCCGACGTCGGGAAGTTCGATCTGAAGTCGATCATGGCGTGCGTGTCGGGCGCGGCGCCGCTGCCTGTGGCGGTCGCCAAGGAGTTCGAGCGCGTGACCGGCGGCGGGCAGCTCGTCGAGGGCTACGGACTCACGGAGTGCTCGCCGGTGACCCACGCCAACCCGTTCAACGGCACGCGCAAGCCCGGGCATATCGGTCTGCCGATCCCCGACACCGACGTGCGCGTCATCTCGCTGGATGATCCCGACAAGGAGATGCCGGCCGGCGAGCCCGGGGAGCTGTGCATCCAGGGGCCGCAGGTCATGCTCGGGTACTGGCACCGCCCGGAGGAGACGGCGCTCGCGATCCGCAACGGCTGGTTCCACACCGGCGACGTCGCGGTGATGGACGCCGACGGGTACTTCAAGATCGTCGATCGGCTCAAGGACATGATCATCGTCTCGGGGTTCAACGTGTACCCGAACGAGGTCGAGGACGTGCTCTACCACCACCCCGCGATCTCCAAGGCGGCGGTTATCGGGCTCCGGGACGATCGGACCGGCGAGCGGATCAAGGCCTACGTCGTCCTGAAGGAGGGCGAGAGCCTGTCGGCCGACGAGCTCCTGACGTGGTCCAAGGACCCCGAGCAGGGCCTGACGGGGTATCGCGCGCCGAAGGAGATCGAGTTCCGCGACTCGCTACCCGAGACGCTCGGCGGCAAGGTCCTGCGCCGCGCCCTCCAGGAAGAGGAACGCGCCCGCGTCGAGGCGGCCACGTCCGCCTCGTGAACCCGATCCGCTGGGATCTTGGCGACGGCCTCGTCGTCCGCACCTACGTCATGGATGACGCGCCGGAGTTGTTCGCGTTGGTCGACGCGAACCGCGAACGGCTCCGTCCCTGGATGATGTGGGAACCGCAGACGACCTCGCCTGAGGACTCGCGGGCCTTCATCAAGCGGAGCCTCGACTCCGACGACTACGAAGGCAACGGTCTCTGGCTCCAGGGCCGCTTGATCGGCGGGATGGGGCTCATGCTCGATCTGCCCGTCAACAGCGGCGAGGTCGGGTACTGGATCGACGGGGAACACGAAGGCGAGGGGATCGTCACGCGCGCCGCTGGGCGTTTCCTCGACTTCGGGTTCGACGAGCTCGGGTTACATCGGATCGAGCTCCACGCCGCGGTGGAGAACGTCCGGTCCCGAGCCGTTGCGGCCCGACTCGGGATGATCGAGGAGGGCGTCGAGCGAGACGGCGGAAAGGTGTCGGCGGGCTATCAAGACCTCGTGCGCTACGCCATCTTGGAGGACGAGTGGCGAGCACGTAGGGTGCCCGCGTGAGGCCCGACCTGCGGATCGAGCTCGGCGGCGGTGCCGTGCTCCGACCGTTCACGGCCGAAGACGCCGCAGCATTGTTCCGGCTGATCGACGCGAATCGCGTGCGTCTCGCACGGTGGTTCCACTGGGTCGACGGGGTCACCGACGAACCGACGCAGCGTGCGTTCATCGAGTCGCTCGCCGCCGACGAGCGTTCCCTGAACGGCAACGGCATCTGGGTCGGCGACGATCTCGCGGGGTCGTGCAACCTGTTGATCTCGGGGCACGATGACGTCGGGGAGCTCGGCTTCTGGCTCGACGAAGCGTTCGTGGGTCGCGGGCTCGCGACGCGCGCATGCGAGGCGTTGATCAAGCGCGGCTTCGAGGACGAAGGGATGCATCGGATCCAGCTCCGCGCCGGCGTGGACAACCTGCGGAGCCGCGCCGTCGCGAAGCGGCTCAAGATGCGCGAGGAAGGCGTCCTCCGCGGGTCCGGCAAGGTCGGTGGCGGGCTCTACGTCGACCTGGTCGTCTACGGCCTGCTCGTCGACGAGTGGCGGATGACGGTCCACCGGTGACGATCCGGTGGTGACGAGCCGGCGGTGACGATCTGGCCGTGACGATCCGGGCCGTCATCTTCGACCTCTACGGCACGCTCGTCCCCGAGTTCCCTGCCGAGGAGTTCTATGCGACCGTCGACCACATGGCGGTGACGCTCGGCGCGCCGGTCGAGGCCTTCCGGGAGGAGTGGAACCGCACGGCGCTCCTGCGGCAGACCGGCGCCTTCGCCACGATGGAGGACAACGTGCGCGCGATCGCGGCCGACCTGGGGTTGGGCGAGCCGACAAGCGAGCGGTTGCGAGAGGCATCGCGGCCGCGCGCCGAGATGTACGCACGATGGTTCCATCCACGGCTGAGCGCGGTCGAGACGCTCACCGAGCTCAAGGCGCGCGGATTCGGGACCGCGTTGATCTCGATGTGCGCTCCCGACACGCCCGCGATGTGGCATGCCTCGCCGTTCTCCGGTCTCGTCGACGTCGAGGTGTTCTCGAGCGAGGTCGGACTGCGGAAGCCGGACCCCGCCATCTACGCGTGTGCGTACGAGCGTCTGGGCGTCGAGCCGAGCGAGTGTCTGTACTGCGGCGACGGCGCCTACGGGGAGCTGACCGGCGCCGCGGCGCTCGGGATGACCGCCGTCGAGATCCGCGACCCAGAGGTCGACATCGCGACGATGCTGCACCTCGAGGCCGACTCGTGGACGGGAGCACGGATCGCCGACCTCCGCGACGTGCTCACGATGGTCTGAGAGGCGACGTGACGGGCTGCTGACCGGCGAGGGCGGCCGACGCCTTCCTCCGGCACGCGTTGTGGGTCGCATCCGAGGTCTCGTTGCGTTCGTCGTCGGCCGTCGGGCCCCCGTTCGAGACCTTGGCCGGATACCGGTGACATGGCCCCGATGCCGATATCGACGAGGTCCAGCACGTTCCGAGGGGGCCCCGTTTGCACGTCGTCGGACGAAGGTGCGCTGCCGTGGTGGCCGCGGTCGCCTGGACGACGCTCGTTCCCGGGATCGCCGCGGCCGCGGGGTGGGTCCAGTTCCATGGGCAAGCCGATCGCTCGGGTGTCACGACGAGCGAGACGGTCCTCACGGTCGCCACCGCGCCGTCGTTGCACCGGGTCTGGGCCGCTGCGACCGGGACGAGCCCCGATGGCGTCAACTCCTCGCCCGCCGTCTGGCGCGGCAAGGTCTACGTCGGGTCGGACGACGGGGCGATGTGGGCCTTCGACGCGAGCACCGGCACCGAGGTGTGGCATGACCAGGTCGGATCCTCCGTCCGGAGCTCGCCGGCTGTCGCCCGAGGCCGCGTCTTCTTCGGATCGTCGGGAGGGACCGTCTTCGCCGACGACGCAGGCACCGGCGCGCGTCTCTGGTCGTTCGACCTCAGCGGCAAGATCACTGCCGCGCCGCTCGTCGTCGGCACGCGCGTCTACGTCGGGTCTCGAGGCGGCACGTTGGTCGCCCTCGCCGCCGCCAGTGGTCGCCGGGTGTGGTCTGCGAAGCCGTGGGGGATGTGGGGAGGGCCGGCGTACGCGGGTGGGGCGGTCTTCATCGGCTCTGAGCGCTCGGAGGTCGCCGCGTACGACGCGGCGTCGGGCGTCCGGTTGTGGGCGACCAACCTGGGCGCCCGCGTTCGCAGCACGCCCTCGGCCGTCGACGGGAGCGTCTTCGTGGGAACCGACGCCGGGGAGGTCGCCGCGCTCGACGCCGCCACGGGAGCCGTGCGATGGATCACCGCCGCCGCTGCTCCCGAGACGACGCCGGTCGTCCGGTCCTCACCCGCGGTCGCCCAGGGCCTGGTCTTCGTGTCGACGGCGGAGACGACGCCCATGGATGGGAACGCCGTCGCGTTGGATGAAGCGACGGGCATGGTCGTGTGGCGTTCGCCGCTGGCCGACTACTCGACCTCGTCTCCGGCGGTCGCGAACGGCGTGCTCTACGTCGGGTCCTACGACACGCGGCTGTACGCGATCGACGTCCTGACGGGCGGGCTCCTGTGGGCGCCGACGTGGGGCGTGGACAACCTGCCTCGGGGGATCAACTCGAGCCCGGCGATCGCGGGCGGCCACGTGTACGTCGGCTGCCGCGATGGATCGCTGTACGCCTTCGGCGTCGCCTAGTTACGCGCGGTGGGCAGGCGCGAGCGCGGCGAGCGACGCCGCCTGCTCGGGGATCGCGGCGACCTCGCCGACGATGAGCGTGGCCGGTGGTCCCATGTGGGCGTCCGCGGCGAGCTCCGGCAGATCGGCCAACGTGGCGATCACCGTTCGCTCGTCGGGAGTCGTGGCCCACATGACGAGGGCGGCCGGCTCGCTCGGCGGACGGCCCGCCTCGATGAGCGCCTGACACGTCTCGGTTAGACGTCCGGCGGCCATGAGCAGAACGAGGGTGTCGGTCGCCGCACCTACCTTCGAGAGATCCACCGCGTCCGGCTCGTGCGCCGTGCCGGCGGTGGAAGCTGTGACGATGGCGAGCGAACGCGCGATGCCACGGTGCGTGACCGGGATGCCGGCGGCAGCGGCCGCGGCGATGGCGCTGGTGATCCCGGGGATCACCTCACAGGTCACACCCACGCGGGCGCACGCGAGCACCTCCTCACCGCCACGCCCGAACACGAACGGGTCGCCGCCCTTCAAGCGCACCACCGTCCGGCCGAGGCGCGCGTTCGCGAGCAGCACCTCGTTGATCGCGTCCTGCTTCATGGCGTGTCCGCCCGGCTGCTTCCCCACGTAGATGCGCTCGGCGTCTGCCGGCGCGAGCGCCAAGAGTTCCGGCGCCGCGAGCCGGTCGTAGACCACAACATCGGCCTCGGCGAGCGCCCGCGCGCCCTTCACCGTGATGAGGTCGGGATCGCCCGGCCCGGCGCCGACGAGCACCACGCGGCCGGTCATCGTCGTGCCCCGTCCAACAGGCGCGCCACGAGGCGTCCGCGCAACTCGTCGGCGTCGCCCGACCGCACCAGCGCGGCCGCCTCATCGGGATCCAAGGCGTCGCGCCAGCGCTGCGATCGCTCCCGGATGTCGGGCAGCAGCGGCAGCGTTTCCTCACGCACTTCGCGCAGGACACGCAGCACCTCCGCCCATTCGGGGCCGTACCCGTTCTCGAGCTTGACCCGGAGCTTCTTCGACAACGCAGGCGACGCGCCGCCGGTCCCGATCGCGATCAGCAACTCACCGCGCCGCACGATCGAGGGCATCGCCCAATCGCACGCAGGGATATCGTCAACGACATTGACCAATGCTCCCGCGCCGCGCGAAGCCGTCGACAGCCGCTCGCGCTCGCCGGGATCGGGGTCGTGCGCGATCACGAGGAATGCCCCGGCGAGGTCGGCGGTCGTCCACGCGCGGCGCGCGATCAACACGCCGTCGAGCAGCTCGAACCCCTCGAGCCGGTCCTCCGGCCCGGTTGACACGACGAGCACGTCCGTCGCACCCCCGGCTAGCAGCGCCTCGACCTTCCCCTCGCGGATCGGCAGCTCACCGATCACGACGCAGCGGCGCCCCGCGAGCTCGAGGAGTACCGGGAAGCCGAAGGGCGCCACTAGCAGGCCACCGTGTAATGGTGCGAGCGGAACGGCGGTGGCGACGCAGCCTCGCGGTCGGTCCCCTCGTAGTCGTCGAGGTGCTCGGTGTAGCTGATCCACAACGGACCCTCGGGGTCGTACTCGCGCTTGAGGTTCTTCTTCGCGCGGTCGAGGTTGCGCAGGGCGAGCTTCTTCACCGCGCCGAGATCCTCGATCGGCGCGTCCTCGAACGCGCCGGCTGCGCGCACCCACGCGTCCATGCCTGCCTCGGTCCGGATCAGCACGGTCGAGGTGCCGGGCTCCGACCCGATGTTCCCCACGACGAGGTCGGCGCCGAGCGCCGCGAAGTCGGCGCACTCATCGCAGCCCTTCAGCGAGGCTTGGTGGAAGTCCTTCACGGGCTTCTTCATCAACTCCTCGCCCTCGGCGCTCGCGGCGACGAGTTTGCCCTCGCGGATGTCGATCTTGTTCACCTCGCCGAGGTTCACGCCCTCCGCGGCCACCATCGGGATCAGCTTCTTCGGGTCGAACGACCGCGTGCAGAACAGCCCGATCGCGAGCGTCACCTTGGTCGCGAGCGTGTCGCGCCGCTCCCAGGGGAACTTCTGGATCGCGCGCAGCCCGCTGATCTGGCACGGCGTGCCGACGAGCGCGATCCGTTCGACCCCTTCCGGGCAACGCTCGTTCAGCATCGCGAGCGCTTCGGACTGGTGGTAGACGCTGCCCGCGCCGGTCAGCACCTGCTCCACGGTCGTCGCCAGCACGGGCGTGCCGATGTACGCGTCGAGCTTCTGGGTCTGGATCACCGCGTCGATCACGCCGCGCTCCATCAGCGTCGCGAGGAGCGTGGTCACCGCGCCGCCGTCCTGCGCGCCGTCGGCGCGATCGAGCGCCCGCGCCGAGATCGCCTGCTCGACCGGTCCGACCGGGTCGTCCTCGACCTGCTTGTTGAGCTTCTCCGGACGGAACCCAGCCATCGGGCAGTAGTCCCAGCACGCGGAGCAGCCGGTGCACATGCGCACGAGCGTCGGCAGGCCGTCGGTGCCCACGCCGATCGATTTGGACGGGCAGGCCGCGATGCATGCACCGCAGCCGACGCACCGGTCCGCATCGATCACGGCACTCGCCGTCTTGTGGAACCAGATCTTGTCGAGCGGCTCCGGCACGCCGTTGGCATCCATGATGTCGTCGCGGATGTCGCGCGCCGGATCGACGTGCGGCTGCGTGCCGCCGCCCACCCGATCGGCCGTATCAACCATGTCCGTTCCCTTCGAAGTAGCGGCCGACGCCGGCCGGTGTGAGGTCATCCAATGAGAGCTCGCCCGCACAGACGGCGCGCAGCACCTCGGTGATCGAGTCGAACGCTTCGTCCACGGGCTCCTCCAGGCGGACCCACGCCCCGAGCCGGGACGCGCCGAGGTCGCCGCCGAGCGAGATGTCGAGCGCCTGCTGGTAGGCCTCCTCGTCCTTGGTCATCGTGGCGCGTACGCCGATGTGCGCCGCCTGCACCTGTGCGCACGAGGCCTTGCACCCGCTCATGTGGAGCTTCAGCCCGTCGAGGCGGTCGCGGCCGGCGACCGGCAGTGTCTCCTGGAGGTGCGCGACGAGTTTGCGTCCGTTCGTCTTCATGTCGTCGATCGCGAACTTGCAGAACGGCGCGCTCGTGCACGCGACGATCGCGCGCTCGAAGTGATCGGGCTCGGGCTTGTAGGTCTGCACGAACTCCTCGCGCAGCAAGGCGTCGACGTCGTGGATGCCGGTCAGCAGGAGGTTCTGGCGCTGCGACATGCGCACGCCGCCGTCGCCGTGGGTACGCGTCAGCCGCGCGACCTCGAACCACTCGCTGTCGGTGAGCCGCCCCATCGGGATGCACAGGCCCACGAAGTGCGTGCCGTTCGGGTCGGGGTGGACGCCGAGGTGGTCCTCCGGCTCCCCGGTCCACAGCGACTCGCCCGCGCCGCCCGTCTCGCTGCCGACCCGGGACCGGATCTCCTCCGTCACCTTGTCGGGTCCGAGCTGGTGGACGAGCACGCGGAACCGGTTGACCGCCTTCATGTCGAAGTCACCGAACTCGCGGTAGGTCTGCAGGGTCGCGCGGACGGTGTCGGTCACCTGGTCCGGCCGCACGAACAGGTCGAGCGCGTCGGCGATCCTCGGCGAGTCGCTCAGGCCGCCGCCCGCGTGCACGTTGAACCCGAGCGTCCCGTCGGCCGCTCGTGCGGGCGTGAACGCGAGGCAGTGCAGCTTCACGGCCGCGCAGTCGGTCGGGCAGCCGGTCACGACGACCTTCCATTTCCGCGGGAGGAACGCGGTCAGCTTCTCCTCGTTCTTCGAGAACGTGCGGAACTCATCGATCAGGGGCGTCACCGGCAGGTAGCCGCGCGGGTCGGCCCCGTCCGCCGCGCAGGCGGTCGGATTGCGCATCGAGTCGCCGCACGCTTGGGCGCTCGTCATGCCGACCGCGTCGAACCGACGCCAGATCTCCGGCAGCTGCGTGAACTCGACCCAGTGCACCTGGATGTCCTGGCGCGTCGTGATCTCCCCGAAGCGGTCGGGCTCGGTGTGGCCCTCCCAGCCGTTGCCGAAGTCGCGGATCACGCCGGCGACAGTCTCGAGCTGGTCGGCGTTGATCTGGCCGCCGGGGATCCGGATCCGCAGCATGAAGCGGTTGCGCTGCCGGTCGTCGTAGACGCCCATCAGGCGCATCCGGCCGACCGCGAGCGGGCCCTCGCGCTCCTCGATCGCCTCCCACGGGTCGTGGTCGCTCTCGGAGACCTGCGTCTCGACGGTCTCGCGGACCTCGGTCGGTCCCTGCGTGCGATCGAAGACCTGCTCGCTCATCGTGCCTTCCCTGGGATCGAGGCCGTCCCGGAGGTACGTTCGCGCTCGCTGTCGGACGGCGTGCCGAGGAGCCCCACGGAGCAGTGGATCCCGCACTCCTTGTTCGTGTCCTGCTCCCACCACCAGCGGCCGGCGCGCTCCGACTCACCGGGCATGACGGCGCGCGTGCACGGTGAGCAGCCGATCGAGGTGTACCCGTGGTCGAAGAGCTCGTGGTACGGCACCTCGTTCGTACGGATGTAGTCCCAGACGCGGTCGAGGGTCCAGTCGGCGAGCGGGTTGAGCTTGACGATGCCGCCGTGCTCGCGATCGAACTCCACCTTGGCGACGTTGCGCCGGCTGACCCATTGCTCGCGGCGGAGGCCGGCGATCCAGGCATCGAGCGTTGCGAGCTTCCGCTTCAGTGGCTGCACCTTGCGGATGTCGCAGCACGACGTCCGCAGATCGACGCTTCGGTACATCGCGTTCGGTCCGTTCTGCGTCTGGAACGTCGCGACCGCCTCGGCTTCCGGCACCTCGAACTCGACGTCGATGCCGTAGCGCTCACGAACCTCCTCGAACAGCGTGTAGGTCTCCGAGGGAAGCCGCCCGGTGTCGAGCGTGAACACGCGGATGCTCGGGTCGATCCGCCAGGCCATGTCGACGATCGCCATGCCGTCGACACCGCCGGCCGCACTGATCGCGAGGCGCGGGTGGAACGTCTCGATCGCCCAGGCGAGGAGGTCTTGGGCGCGGGCGTTCTCGAACCGATCCGCAGCGTCTTGAACCCATGCCGACTCCTCGTCGACGAGGGCGAGCGTCGGCTCGTGGATCGGTTGGATCGGGTCTCGGTCTGCCATCTCGCTTCACCCGTGTCGTGGAACCCTCTTGGGAAAGAGAAAGGCCGCCGGTGCGGCGGCCTCGGGATGCAGCTGTGGTGGGTGGCTACCGCATTCGGTGGCGTGCGGGCAGCTCCATGCCCGCGGACGTGCGACAGCACAGGCGCGACGGCACCATGGCCGCCACCACCCCCGCCGCTCGTGTCTGGATCAAAGCCGCCTCCGTGTCGGAAACCTGCGGTTTTGCAGGTGCAACAGGGTATCGGCAGGTTCTTGGCTGCGTCAAGGAAGCCGAGCTTCCCGTGCGCTGGGCCCCAGGACTCTTCGCGCGAACGAACGGATGGGAGTAGGCTCGGCCCTGCAACGCATCAGGGCTGTGGGCTGACCAAAGGGAGGGCATGTATGGAGACCCCTGCTGGGATGGAGATGCGTGAGGGGGCCCGCGAGGTCACGGGCTCGTGGTGGTTGTTCCTGCTGACCGGGATCGCGTGGCTCTTGGTGTCCGTGATCGTCCTACGGTTCGACATCACGTCGATCGCGTCGGTCGGCGCCCTGCTGGGCGTGGTGCTGATCGTCGCCGGGGCGAACGAGTTCATGGTGATGGCGTTCCGCGACCTGGGCTGGAAGTGGCTCCACGGCCTGCTCGGCGTGCTTTTCATCATCGGCGGCATCTGGGCCTTCGTGCATCCGCTCGACGCGTTCTGGGAGCTGGCCTCGATCCTCGGGTTCCTGCTGGTCCTGAAGGGCACGCTCGACATCGTGGGGTCGGTGATCCAGAAGGGGGTCAGCGAACTGTGGTGGCTGTCGCTGATCGCGGGCATCCTCGAGGTGCTCTTGGGCTTCTGGGCATCACAGCAGATGTTCGCCCCGCGCGCGGTCTTGATCCTCACGTGGGTCGGGTTCTTCGCGATCTTCCGGGGGATCGGCGAGATCGTGCTCGCCTTCGAGATGCGCCGCGCGAACCGAGTGCTCACGTGACCACGCAGCCGTTCCGCGGTAGGTCAACGACCCTATGGCAG
>JBKPRM010000315.1:0-2148 GCA_046734555.1 Actinomycetota bacterium
CTACTGTTCGGACTCGAGCGTCGCCATCACGCGCAACCTCCTCATCGAGGCGGCGGGGGGACCGCTCGGCCTCACCCATCCGGCGGAGCCGAACGCTGGGTCGTTCGGGTACGTGCTGAGCCACCCGACCCACCCCTAGTCACCCCGGGTGGTTCGGCTCAGGTCGCCCGGTCCATCGGCCGAAGCCTTCCTTGATCCCAGGAAGGGAAGGCATGTGATGGCAACGCGGGCTCTGGAGACCGGCCCAGCAGACGACGACGTGTTCGCCCGTGTCTCCGCGAAGATCGAACCGAGCTCGCTGCTCGAGGCGACCCCCGAATGTCTGGTCGTCGCGAGCCGGAACGGTCAGATCGTCTACGCGAACGATCGGGTCCAGGGTTTGACCGGGTTCACCCGGGAGGAGCTCGTCGGTGGCACGATCGAGCTGCTGGTCACCGCCGACATCCTGGCGCTCCCGCCGGACGCCCGCGTCGAGGCGCTCTGCCGGCGTCGCGTCGGCGCGGAGATCCCCGTCGAGGTCAACGTCGGCGCGATCGACGCCGGCGACGAGCCGCTGCTCGTCGTGACGCTCCGGGACCTGAGCGTCCTGCAGGCGGGCCGTGAGGCGCAGTTCGAAGCCGAGGCCAAGTACCGCGCGTTGGTCGAGCACATCCCCGCGGTCGTCTACCTCGACCCGGTCGACGAAGACGGCGAGTCGATCTACGTCAGCCCCCAGATCCGCGACCTGATCGGGATCGAGCCGACGGAGTGGTTGACCGACCCGTACTCCTGGCGCCACCACGTGCATCCCGACGACATCGACCGCGCGTGGGTCGAGTACCAGGACGCCTACAACAACCACTCGCCGTTGAACCACGAGTACCGGATGGTCCACGAGGACGGGACGATCCGCTGGGTCCTCGAGCAGGCATTCCCGATCGACGACGAAGCCGGACGACCCTGGTTGATCCAGGGCGTGATCTTCGACATCACCGAGCGTAAGAACGCGGAGGAGCAGGTCGCGTTCCTCGCCTATCACGACAAGCTGACCGGCTTGCCGAACCGCGTGCTGTTCGAGGAGATGCTCGAGAGCTCGATCGCGCGCGCCCGTCGCAACGACAGCGCGGTCGGCGTGCTCTACCTGGACCTGGACAACTTCAAGATGGTGAACGACTCGCTCGGGCACCATTCGGGCGACCTGTTGCTCGCACAGCTGGGCGATCGCCTGCGCACCTGCACGCGTGACACCGACATGGTGGCGCGCCAGGGCGGCGACGAGTTCCTGTTGTTGCTGAGCGACCTCGATCGCGACGAGTCGGCGAGGGAGAACTCCGCGCTCGCGACGGCCGAGATGGTCGCGCACCGGGTCCGGGAGGCATTGGCCGAGCCGTTCGATCTGCAGGGCGTGGCCTTCTTCGCGTCGGGCTCGATCGGGATCAGCCTGTTCCCGCACGACGCGCAGGACGCCGAGACCTTGATGAAGAACGCCGACGCGGCGATGTACAAGACGAAGCGCACGGAGCCCGGCGGCTTCACCGTCTTCACGACCCACGACATGGACCCCGCGCACCAGTTCTCGCTGACGAGCCGGCTGCGCGAGGCGGTGCGCGAGGAGCACTGGGTGCTGCACTGGCAACCCATCGTCGACATCGAGACCGGCCACGTCGAGTCCCTCGAGGCGTTGATCCGGTGGCAGGATCCGAAGGGGGGCCTGGTCGCGCCGCTGGAGTTCATCCCGCTCGCCGAGGAGCTCGGCTTGATCGAAGCGATCGGCGATTGGGTGATCACCGAGCTCGTGCGGCAGCAGGCGGAATGGGACACGCAGGGCTTGCAGCTGCGGCTCGGGTTCAACCTGTCGCCTCGGCAGCTGTGGTCGGCGCGGCTCGCCGAGAAGATCATGGCGCAGATGCGCGGCAGCGACGTCGACCCACGGAGGGTGATCGTCGAGATCACCGAGTCGACCGCGATGGCCGACCCGGACCGCACGCAGAAGATCCTGTCGGAACTGCACTCGTGGGGTTTCACGCTCGCGCTGGACGACTTCGGGACCGGCTACTCGTCGCTCGCGCGTCTGAAGCACATGCCGGTCGACGTGCTGAAGATCGACAAGGCGTTCGTGGACGCGATCCGCGACCAGCCGGCCGGGCGCAGCGAGCACATCGTCAGCGG
>JBKPRM010000316.1:0-5151 GCA_046734555.1 Actinomycetota bacterium
GAGCTCGAGCGGCGGTTGAGCGAGCAGGATCGAGCCGACCTCGAGGGGCGCATCCGGGTCATCCTGCACGACGTGCGGCTCGTGGTGCGCGACTTCGAGCCGATGAAGGAGCGCGTCCAGCACATGGCGGACCTCGCGCGCGAGGCGTCGGTCGCCTACCCGAAGGAGGAGGTCGACGAGACCGTCGCCTTCATCGATTGGCTCCTCCAGCTCAACTTCGTCTTCCTCGGCTACCGCGAGTACCGGCTCGCCGAGGGACCGCAAGGCCGGACGATCCAGGCGGTGTCCGGATCCGGCCTCGGCATCCTCAGCGACGTCTCGATGAGTTCCTTCGCGGATGCGACGCGGCTCGACTCGCTCGATCCCGAGGTGCGACGGCGGATCGAGTACGGGGAGCTGCTCGTCATCACGAAGACCAAGGCGTACGCGACGGTCCACCGGCGCGCGCGGATGGACTACGTCGGCGTCCGCATGCTCGGACCCGACGGCTCGATCGTCGGCGAGGCGCGGCTGATCGGGCTGTTCACGTCCAAGGCGTACATGGAGCCGGCCGCCAAGACGCCGCTGCTGCACCACAAGCTCGAGCAGATCATCGCGGCGGAGGACCTGATCCCGGGTTCGCACGACTACAAGGAGGTCGTCGAGCTCTTCGAGTCCTTCCCGCGGGATGAGCTGTTCCAAGCGACGAGCGATGAGCTCCGCGCGCTCGTCGTTGGCCTGCTGCAGCTCGAGGAACACGGCGGGATCAAGGTGCTCGTCCGCAAGGACCTCTACGGCCGGCAGGTCTCGATCGTCGTCGCGCTCCCGCGCGAGAAGTTCAGCACGACGTTGCGAAGGCGCCTGCAGGACATGTTCCTCGGACGTTTCAACGGCCAATCGATCGACTACCACCTGTCGCTCGGCGAGACGGAATCCGCGCGGATCTTCTTCACGGTGCACGTCCGGCCCGGCGAGCAGATCCCCGAGATCCCGTTCGAGCAGCTGGAGGAAGACGTCGAGCGGCTCGCGCGCACGTGGGAGGACGATCTGCTGGACCACCTGATCGAGACCTTCGGGCCCGAGCGCGGCCCGCAGCTCGCGACGGAGTACCGGGGGCGGTTCCCCGCCTACTACAAGGTCGCCGAGACCGACTGGTCCCAGGTCGCGATGGACGTCGACCGGCTCGAGCGGCTCAAGAGCGACGTCGATGGGTTCGTGATCGGGATCTCGAACGAGGCCGTCGGCGAGCGTCTCACCCGCGTGAAGCTCTACAAGACGGGTGGGAAGGCGGACCTCTCCGCGTTCATGCCGTTGCTCGAGTCGCTCGGCCTCCGCGTCGTCGAGGAGGTGCCGATCGCGATCCTCGGCGAGGGCCGTGTCTACGTCCACGACTTCGGCGTGCTCGACGCGCGAGGAGCCGTCTTGAACCTGGAGGCGGAGGCCGACCTCGTCACCGATGCCCTCACGGCGATGTGGCTCGGCGAGGCCGAGGTCGACTCGCTCAACCGGTTGGTGATCTTCGCGCAGATGTCGTGGCGGCAGGTGCAGATCCTGCGGGCGTATCGCCGGTACCGCATGCGTGTCTCGTCGCGCTTCACCGAGGAGTACCGCAACGACGCGCTCGCCGAGAACCCACACATCGCCCGGCGGCTCGCAGAGCTGTTCGAGGCGAAGTTCGATCCGGTGCGCAACACCGGCCCCGAGCAGCTCGATGAGATCAAGCAGCAGATCAAGGACGACCTGCAGGCGGTTTCCTCGCTCGACCAGGACCAGATCGTCCGCTCTTTGCTCGGCACGATCTGGGCGACGTGTCGCACGAACGCGTATCTCGATGACCGTCCCGCGCTGTCGTTCAAGCTCCGGTCGGCAGACGTGCCGGAGATGCCGAAGCCGCTGCCGCTGTTCGAGATCTTCGTGTATTCGCCGCGGATGGAGGGGATCCATCTGCGCGGCGGCCTCGTCTCGCGTGGCGGCATCCGCTGGTCCGATCGCAAGGAGGACTATCGGACCGAGGTGCTCGGTCTGATGAAGGCGCAGAAGGTCAAGAACGCCGTCATCGTGCCTGACGGCTCAAAGGGCGGGTTCATCCTCAAGCGGCCGGTGACACCGGATCGGCTGAAACAGGAGGTGGTCGACCAATACGTCACGTTCATGCGCGGCATGCTCGACATCACCGACAACCTGATCCATGGGGAGGTGCAGCACCCCGAGGGCGTCCGGGTGCTCGACGGCGACGATCCCTACCTCGTCGTCGCGGCCGACAAGGGAACGGCGACCTTCTCCGATACGGCCAACGCGATCGCCGAGGGATACGACTTCTGGCTGGGCGACGCGTTCGCATCCGGAGGCAGCGCCGGCTACGACCACAAGGCGCTCGGCATCACCGCGCGGGGGGCGTGGGAGTCGGTCAAGCGACATTTCCGCGAGCTGGGGATCGACGTGCTGCGGGACACCTTCAGCTGCGTCGGGGTCGGCGACATGTCGGGCGACGTGTTCGGCAACGGCATGCTGTACACCGACTCGATCAAGCTCATCGCGGCGTTCGACCACCGCAACGTCTTCGTCGATCCCGACCCCGATCCGTCGCGGGCCTTCGCCGAGCGCAAGCGGCTGTTCGAGCTGCCGGGATCGTCGTGGAACGACTACGACCGCGCGCTGCTGTCGCCGGGCGGCGTCGTGGTCGACCGCAAGGCCAAGTCGGTGACGCCGTCGAAGGAGGCCCGCGTCGCGCTCGGCGTCCCCGATGAGGCGCCTGCGGAGATGACCCCCGACCAGCTGATCTCGTGGATCCTCAAGGCTCCCGTCGAGCTCTTGTGGAACGGCGGCATCGGGACCTACGTGAAATCGAGCGACGAGTCCCAGGCGGACGCCGGCGACCGAGCCAACGACGGCGTCCGGGTCAACGGCAGGGACGTCCGCGCGAAGGTGGTCGGCGAGGGGGGGAACCTCGGGTTCACCCAGCGCGGCCGGATCGAATACGCGCGGGGCGGCGGCCGGATCAACACCGACTTCATCGACAACTCGGCCGGCGTCGACACCTCGGACCACGAGGTCAACTGGAAGATCCTGCTCGGCCTCGCGATCCAGCAGGGCGAGCTCACGCTCGAGGCCCGCAACGACCTGTTGCAAGACTGTGCTCCCGACGTCGTGCAGCACGTCCTGTACGACAACTACCTGCAGGCGCAGATCCTCTCGCAGGAGGAAGCCGTTTCCTCCCAACGGATCGAGGCCTACGAAGGCCTGATGACGCAGCTCGAAGCGGATGGGGAGCTCGAGCGCGACGTGGAGTTCATGCCGTCGCCCGACGAGATGGCCGAGCGGCGCGCCGGTGGGCAGGGCATGACCCGGCCGGAGCTCGCCGTGCTGCTCGCGTACGCGAAGCGGCAGGTGTACAAGGAGCTGCTC
The DNA here is from genome assembly GCA_046734555.1 of Actinomycetota bacterium. Lineage (GTDB taxonomy): Bacteria > Actinomycetota > UBA4738 > UBA4738 > HRBIN12 > AC-51. The sequence goes on from JBKPRM010000316.1 coordinate 3,385, forward strand.
GAGGTCGATCTGCCGGACAGTGCATACCTCGCTGCCGACCTGGCCCGCTACTTCCCGCCGAAGATCATCGACCGGTTCGGTCGCTTCGTCGCGGCGCACCCGCTGAAGCGGGAGATCATCGCGACGATGGCGTCCAACGACGTCGTGAACTCCCAAGGGATCACGTTCGTGTCCCGGATGGTGACGGAGACCGGCGCCTCGCAGGCGGACGTCGTCAAGGCGTTCCGGATCGCTCGAGACGTCACCGGCGCGACCGCCCGCTGGTCCGACGTCGAGGCGCTCGACGGCTTGGTTGACCCGGCGGTGCAGTCGGAGCTGATGAACGGCGTCGACTGGCTCGTCGAGACGACGTCGCGGTGGTACCTCGTGCAGTCGCCGGGACCGCTAGACGCCGATGCGATCGCCCAGGCGCGGGCATCCTTTGCCGAGGTGTCCGACGCGATCAGTCAGATCGGCCCGGATGTATGGCACGAGGAGCATGAACAGATCGCGCAGCGGCTGATCGCGGCCGGCGTGCCGGAGACGGTGGCGCACCGCCACGCCTTCCAACCTGAGCTCGTGCACGCGCCCGACATCATCGCGGTGGCGCATGCGAGCGGCCGCGCGCCACTCGAGATCGCGCGTGCCTTCTTCGTGCTCGGGGAGCGGCTCGACATCGACTGGCTCGAAACGCAGCTCGAGCAGCTCCCCGCGACCACCCGTTGGCAACGGTGGGCGCAGCAATCGATGGAGGACGACCTCTTCGCGCTGCGCCGGATGCTCTGCGAGCACGTGCTGGAGCTCGCCGATGGCGATGCGATCGACGTCGCGGTCGACCGGTTCTTCGCGGAGCGCTCACAGATGTGCGAACGCGTGATGCGGTTCCTCCGCGGCTTGAAGATGGAGGGCGTGAGCGACCTGTCGCAGCTCACCGTCGCCGTCCGGCAGATCCGCTCGCTCGCCGGCTGAGCTACGGCCAGCGGGTGATCGCGAGCCCGAGCGCCAGCGCGACCATCGCGAGCCACAGCATCCGCAGCGCGCCCTCCGGCGCGTCAGTGAGCGATGCCGCTGTGATCGGCTCGGTGGTGCCCGCGTCGACGAGCTCACCCGTGACCGAGGTGACGCGGCGGCGGATCTTGCGCACCGGCGTCGACAAGCGGCGCTGCGCCGCGGCGATCAGCCCGCACGCCGTGCAGACGAGCAGCGTCGCCACGTCGATCCGCCCGGTCTGTGAGAAGGCACCGGCGAGCGCCGGGAACCCGCCCCACATCACCGCGAACCAGAGATCGGTGTGGAACCGCCCACCGAACCACTCGAGGTTGTACGCCGGCACGAGGAACCCGCCGACGCCGATGAACGCCAACCCCCACCACGAGACGAGCGATGCACCGTAGACGCCGACGACCACGGCGCCGGCCAGGGCGAGCGCCGCGAGCGAGACGAGCACGCGGTCGGAGATGTGGGTGCGCAGCGGGCGACCGATCAGCTCGTCCAACGCGTGTGCGGCGACGCCCACGGCGAGGAAGAACGCGAGCAACGCCAACCCGAGGTACGCGGGCCGGATCTCGTGCGCGACGCACGCGCCGATCGTGACGAACGAGAGGTGCCACAGCGTGTACGGCGGGTGCAGCAGCGTCCAATAGTCGCGCCAACCGCCCGCATCGAGCGCGTAGAAGGCCGGGCGCTCGTCACTCACGACTCGCGGGTGCCCCAGGTCACGACCCCCCGCCGAGGCTCATCCGCCGCCATCCGATCGGCCAGATCCCCGCCTGATGCCAGAGGTTGGCT
>JBKPRM010000317.1:0-9443 GCA_046734555.1 Actinomycetota bacterium
AGGTGGCGCTGAGGATCAGCTATCGAGTCGACGGGATCGCATCGCTCCCACATCCCCACGAAAGGGTCTCGAGCAGCTCCTCTGCCTCAGAACGGTCATGCGTCACGAGGCAAAGGGCGCCGACACCTGGCGATATGAACCCCGTCGATCGTCTTCGCGTAGTCGGTCTCCGGCGGATTCATCGACGCATCCTTCCGATCCTCCGCTGCATCATCCTCCCCCTTCGAACAGGTCATCGAGGCGGTCCGCGACAACGCGGGCGTGCGGAAGTTCGGCCTCTTCACCTTCGTGAACCAGCGCGGAGATGCAGGAAGCAAGGGCCGCCCGAAGCGCCTCGGGTTCGAGAGCACAGACATGAGCAGCGCCGAATCGCGCAAGCTCCTCCGGCCGTAACTCGTCATAGCCACGCGCCTGCGCTCCGGGCATCCCTTGCCGGATGCACGCGAGCGACAGCGCGTGATCGCGGACGGCGCCGACATAGTGCTCTGCCTGCCAAACCCGCCCGCGCTCGACGCAACGATAGGCGTGGATCCCATACGTGACGCCCCATCCGAAGATGTCGCTCGGTACCTGCGGAGTGCCGATGAAGAGGTCGCCCACTCCTGATGACTGCATCGCCGGATCGCTTGCGGCCAACTCGCCGAACAGCAGCCGGAACCTCGGGCCGGCAGGGCGGAACTCAGTTTCAAGAGTCATCGAGAGATCGAGCTGCAATAGATCTGGCAGCAGGTAGACCCGGTAGGTGGTGGGACCCCGTTCGAGATCGACCAGTGGGACCGCCGAGACTTCGCCTCTGAGGGCACGCGTCCAGTCGTCAAGCACTTCGGCGACCGGCGAGCGGTCAGAGACGCTGAACGTCAGGTCTACGTCTGAGAAGCGATCGGCCTCATCTACGGCGAGAGAGCCCACCACTGCTCCGGCCACAACGCGTTCGTCCTCCTTCGCGAGGCTCAGAACGTGTTGGAAGAGCGCATCCCGCCGCTCGACCGTGAACATCGCATGCCACCCTAACGCCGGAGGCGGGTCTCCACGGATCCGAAGGGATCGGAGACGAGTGCACGCGAGTACCTTGGAGTGCGTCTCCGTTGCGATGCCGTTGTTAGCCCTTGGCGCTCTGGTGAAAGGGCACATACCGGATCAGGTCGCAACGCCAAGCACCCGCCAGTCCTTCGGGTCCCTGGGTAAGACATTAGCTGCCCCCAACGCGCAACCGAGTGCGGCCGCTGAGGGTCTCGAACCCCCGCGCTGATTGGACCCAGGCCAGGGTTCATTACAGACTCTTCGGATGGTCAGGCCAGAGACCCGCTATGCGCGGAGCGGTGATCTCTACATCGCGTATCAGGTCAGTGGAAACGGCCCATACGACGTCGTGTTCGTGCCCGGCTTCGTGAGCCACCTTGAGATCGAGACCGCCATCCCGGGCAGGGCGGCCTTCTTCGACCGCGTTGGATCCTTCGCGCGGCTGATCCGGTTCGACAAGCGTGGCACCGGGATGTCGGACCGCGTGGCTGGAGCGCCGACGTTGGAAGCGCGGATGGACGACGTCCGCGCGGTCATGGACGCCGTCGGTTCACGCCGAGCTGCGTTCTACGGCGTGTCGGAGGGCGCTGCGATGTGCCTGCTGTTCGCCGCGACGTATCCGGAACGGACCGCGGCAGTCATGGTCCGAAGCGCGTACCCGCGTCGCATGTGGGCCCCTGACTATCCCTGGGGCCTGACCGAAGAGGAAGATCAACGCGAACTATCGCGAGATCTGCGGATCTTCGGACCACGAGAGCAGGCGATCCAGGCGATCCAAGTCCTCGGCCGCTTCGAGGGGGACGAGCTCGAGGCCGCACTCAACCTCTTCCGATTCGGATCGAGCCCCGGCGCCGTCGAGGCGCTGCACCGCATGAATCGGGAGATCGACATTCGCAACGTGCTCTCAGCAGTCCGTGTTCCGACGATGATCCTCCGAGGTGCAGACGACACTCTGGTTCCTGGCGACGTTGCGAGCTATATGGCCGCACGGATCCCCATGTCGCGTGTCGTCGAGATCGCGGGCGCCGGCCATCTCGCATTAGGAGGCGAAGCCGCGATGACGATCGCAGACGTGGTTCACGCATTCCTCGACGATGTGAGGGAGGCCGGTGGCTGGGCCGAACCTGAGCCTGATCGCGTGCTCGCCACTGTTCTGTTCACTGACATCGTCGGCTCCACAGAGCGAGCGGTCGCGCTCGGAGATCGCGAGTGGCGACAGTTGCTTGAACGCCATCACACATTGGTCCGACGTGAACTCGTCCGGTTCCGAGGAGTCGAGATCAACGTCGCCGGCGATGGCTTCTTCGCAACCTTCGATGGACCAGCGAGAGCCGTCCGATGTGCAACGGCCATCACTGACGCGGTGCATCCCCTCGGACTCGAGATCCGAGCCGGACTTCACACAGGTGAATGCGAGATGCTCGACGGGACGATCGGCGGCATAGCCGTGCACATCGGTGCGCGTATCGCTGGCAAAGCGGCGGCTAACGAGGTGCTCGTTTCGAGCACCGTCAAGGATCTTGTAGCTGGATCAGGGCTCGAGTTTGTGGATCGCGGCACGGCCGAGCTCAAAGGCGTGCCGGGTGAGTGGCGACTGTACGCCGTGGCGGCGTGAGGGATCGAGCGGATGTATCGTCCCATAGGACCATGCGGCTCTTTCGTGGGCGCTGAGGAGTCGAACGCCCGACCTTCGCCTCTGGAAGCGGTTCGGGCTGGGCCCTACGATGATGGACCATGGTGCAGCTCACGGTTCGGCCTCTCCGAGGCTTTGCGGCAGTCGCCGTGATCGCTTCATCGCTCGTCGTGGCGTCGACCGACTCCGCGTCCGCGACCCCTGGCCAGCGGCGATGGGTCCAGCGGTACGACTACGGCGCCGGCACCGACTTCGTGACCGATACGGCGGTCAGCCCGGACGGCTCGACCGTCTTCGTGACCGGCGCTTCGTTCACCACCTCCGAGAACCACGACATCGCCACCATCGCCTATACCGCGAGCGACGGAACGCCGAGGTGGGAGCGGCGCTACGCCGGCCCGGATCTCGATTGGGACATCGGCAGCGCGATCGCAGTCAGTCCGGACGGTTCCACGGTCTTCGTGACGGGCACCAGTTGGAGCTTCGTCTCGAGAGACGACTACATCACCGTGGCCTACGCCGCATCCGATGGAGAGCGGCTCTGGGTGCGTCGATACACCCGCAGCACAGCGACCGACGACCGCGGGGCGGCGATCGCGGTCTCCCCCGATTCGCAGACCGTGTTCGTCACAGGTCAGAGCTACACGTCGTCGGCCTACGGCTACGCCACCGTCGCGTACGCGGCGTCGGACGGCACCCGGCTGTGGCGCACGGTCTCCGACGGCATCTTCCAGGCGGACGCGATGGCCCTCAGCCCGGACGGCGCACGGGTGTTCATCACGGGTGGCATACAGACCGCGAACAACAAGGACTTCGAGACCATCGCGCTCGATGCCTCGACGGGTGCGCAGATCTGGGAAGAGACGTTCAACGGCGATGCCGACGGCGACGACGTCGGGATGGCCATCGGTGTCGGCTCGAGTGGCTCGAAGGTGTTCGTAACGGGACGCAGCGACGGCGCGACGACGCTCGGCAACTACGCGACGATCGCATACGGAGTGGACGACGGATCCCAAAGGTGGGTACAGGGATTCCACGCGCGAGCTCATTGGTTTTCCCACATGGCGCTCGCCGTTGCCCCGAACGGTTCTCGCATCGTGGTGACCGGCTCGGGAACACGAGGCGGCTACCCGCAGTTCGTGACCGTCGCCTACGGCGCCTCGGGTACGAGGGCATGGGCCGACCGGTACGACGGGCCAACCCATAAGTACAGCTACGCGTCGGATGTCGCGATCTCCCCCGATTCAAGGCAAGCGATCGTGACAGGCGAGACGTCGGCTGCGAAGCACGGGTACGACGTCGCCACGATCGCGTACGGACTCACCCATGGTCCGAGGCTGTGGGTGCGTCGATATGACGGTCCGGACAGCCTCACTGATAACGCCTCCACCGTCGCGATCGGCCCCACTGGTTCGAGCGCGTACGTTGCTGGGGAGAGTGACGGCATCGTGCGCAACGACGACTACCTGACGATCGCGTACAGCCTGAAATGATGATCGGGGCCGACGGCCGTCTACGCGGCGCGTGAACCAGACCTCGGCGTAGGACCTGCTTGTCTGGCGTGGGGCGGCACCCGAGGCGCCGGAGTCATGATCTCGACTGGGAACGCCATGACGTTGTCCGCGCGGCAGAAAAGAGAGACAAGACTGCGACCTGCGGTGTTTACTCGTGGGCGCTAGGGGCTCGAACCCCCGACCTTCGCCTTGTAAGGGCGGAACGAATCTGCAGGTCAGCAGCTTGAGGCGTCGATTCGATGTACCCCTGAGTACCCTCTCAGTACCTCAGGTACCTCTGCGTTGTGTCCAATCGATGGGGGGGCGACGCTTCGTCGGCCGCCGCTCAGTCGTCTCCCGCAGATCGTCAACTTGCGTCGGGCGCGGCGTACACGCGCCGTCCATCGATGAACGTCTGTTCAACGCGGGCCGAGGCGATCTCCTCGAGCGGGAGCGCGAACAGATCTCGGTCGATCACCGCGAGGTCGGCAGCCTTCCCGACCTCGACAGAGCCGGTTTCGGCCTCGAGATGGTTCACGTACGCGGATCCCATCGTGAAGGCGGCCAACGCGGTTGGCAGGTCGAGCCGCTGCTCCGGTAAGAAGACCTCGTCGTTGCCGTTCCCGTACAGGTAGTTCGGTGCGGCCGTGCGGTTCACGGCCACGTGGATCTGTTCGATCGGATCCGGGGTCGAGACGAACCAGTCGCTGCCCATCGCAAGCATGACGCCGGCGCGCACGAGGCTCGCGAAGGGGTACACCCACCGCCACCGCGGTTCGCCGAGGAACGGGACGGTCAGGTCGTCCATCTGCCCTTCGTGCACCGCCCACAGCGCCTGCGCGTTCGCGACCACGCGGAGCGTTCGGAATCGCGGGATGTCATCCGGATGGACCACCTCGATGTGCGAGATGTGATGGCGGTGGTCGTTCGGGCCATTGACGTGCAGGGCAGCCTCGAACGCGTTGAGCGCCTCGCGCACCGCTCGGTCACCGATGCAGTGGAAATGCACCTGGAAGCCTTCCGCGTCCAGCTTGGTCACGGCCGACTCCAGCGCTTCCGGCTCGACGAGCGACGGCCCTCGGTGATCGGTCGCGTTGCCGTCGGCGTCGAGGTACGGATCGATCATCGCGGCGGTGAGGTTCTCGATCACACCGTCCTGCATGATCTTGACGGTCGTGGCGCGGAAGCGCTCGAGCCCTTCCGCGCGAGATCGCTTGTCGATGAGTTCCTCGATCTGCTCCTCTCCGTGATGGCGTTCCCACCACAAGGCGCCGACGACCCGGGCGGTTAGCCGGCCGTCCCGTGCGGTCTCGAGGTAGGCCGGCAGATTCCATCCCCACTGCTGCGAGTCCACCAGCGCGTCCTGCCACGCCGTGATCCCGAGCGAGTGCAGGTATCGCTGCGCGGCGAGGAGCCCGTCGACCATCTCCTCGTGCGTCGGTTCAGGTAGCAGCGGCACGACGAGGTCCATCGCGCCCTCGTGCAGCGACCCGGTCGGTGTTCCGTCCGCATCACGCTCGATCCGGCCGTCGTACGGGTCCGGCGTGTCCTTCGTGATCCCGGCGAGCTCGAGCGCGCGGGAGTTCACCCACGCACCGTGCCCGTCGCGATTGGGCAGGAACGCCGGTCGGTCGGAAACGACCGCGTCGAGCGTCTCCGCCCGGGGGTTCCCCCCGGGAAACACGTCGACCGACCAGCCGCCCCCGAGGATCCATGACGCGGCCGGATGCGACGACACATAGGCACGGATCCGGTCGAGGTATGCCTCGAGGCCGTGATCTTGGCTCAGATCGCATCGGAGTTTGTCGAGCCCACCATTGATCGGGTGCACGTGGGCGTCCTGGAACCCAGGAACCAGCATCCGACCACCCAGATCGACGACCTCCGTGCTCGAGCCTCGGAGATCCACGACGTCGTCGGTCGTGCCGACCGCAACGATCCGGCCGTCACGGACCGCGACCGCGTGGGCCCACCTGCGTGCGGCATCAACGGTGTACACCGCGCCGTTCAGGAACAGCAGGTCGGCCGCACCTCGGTTGCTCATCTCTATCCCTCTTCACTACGAGGTGGCCATCGGTCTCGGGCGCGCGAGCATATTCCAGCACGCACGTCTGCGGAAGGCGGGCGAGAAACCGACCACCGCTCGCGATCTCCCGATCCCGTTCGCGCACCTGTCGAGTCACGGAGCGTGACGCGGATGCGACGATCCGCTCCCGCCGTCAGCCGGCCGGAACGATGGGATGGCTTCTCACCTACGCCTCTTCAGGTGGGCGCTGAGGGACTCGAACCCCGACCTTCGCCTTCAAGGGCGAGACGAACCTACAGGTCGGAGCGCTACGGCGCTCGATCGGGTACCTGGGAGAACCTCTCAGTACCTGTGAGTGGCACTGCGTTGTTACGCGAAGAATCACGCAAGAGGCTGCTACGGCGCGGCAGCTCCTAGTCCCTCACGGTCCGGATCGAGTGCGAACAGGACGTCCCGTTCGTCGTACATGGCCTCACCCGTGGCGGCGCGGAGCAGCCTGGCCTGCTCGTCGAGCGATTCGATGCGCTCGGGAAGCGCGACACGACGGAGATCCGACAGGACTGCGATAAGGCGTCGCGAGACCTGGGGCGAGCCCGCGCCGGCAATCCGGATCTCATCAAAGGCGAGATGAACATAGTTCTCCCAGGTCATGGTCTTGACGAGGAGTCGGAGCTCGCCTTGCTCGTCGGGAACGCGACCGTCCGAGAACGGGCGACGCGCGAGTTGCCTGAGGATGTCGTGCAAGCGGTCGATCGCCTGCACGGCCGTCGTCGGGTCCTGAAACGGTGACTCCGACAAGGAACGCTCCGCGATGTCTACGAGAAGCCGCATGCCGTAAGCGACGTCCTCGTCGAGGGTCGGCTCAAGCTTCAGACTCAAGGCTCTAACGAGTCGGCTCTCGTCCAGGTCATCGGGACGGCCGTGAACGACGAACAGCGGTCCGCCCGCGGGAACGAACGCGCCGAGAGCGGGAACGAGCTCAAGCATGCAGTCGGCCCGCTCGGCCTCGGCGACGAGTGCAGGCGTCCCGATCATCGTCAGGACGCCCGATGCACGCGCAGCGACTACGCGGGGAGCCTCCGGATCGACAGGAGGCGGCGGACCGGCGTCGGGATACCGGCGGTCGACCAGCTTGCGCGTGTCGTGACCGACGAGCTCGATCAGCGCAGACACGCGCAGCGACTGGCCGAGGTGGTGCACGTAGATCACCAAGACGGCGATACTCGCCAATACGAGGAGGTACGACGTCGCCAAGGCGATGCCCGGAACCTGCCCTGTACCGTCGCCGCGGTCTAAGACCTCGCGGATCGTCAGCACGGCGTGCACGAAGGTCGCAACGAAAAGCCCGATCGCGAGCTGGCTCGGCTTGTCGCGAAGGATACGCTGCACGATCCGTGGCGAGAACTGCCCCATCGCTAGCTGTACGACGACCATGGTGATCGTCAGCACGAGCGTCGCGAGGCTCACCATCGAGACCGCGATCGTGGTCAGGATCGCCGTCGCCGAGGTCGGTCGACCGACGAGGGCTTGCGGGATCGCCTGGTAGTCGGAGGCTCGGTCAAGCGTGATAGTGGCGAAAGAGATCGCCGCTCCCGCGAGTACGCACACAACCGGCAGGAACCAAAGGCTCGACCCCACGCTTACCGCGAACTTTCGCAACCGCATGACGCGCGAGCTACCCAACGCGCCCTGGTCGCAAGCATTGGGTGACTGCCCCTGCAAGGCGGCCCCCGGCTTGGACCCGATGGTCCTCAGTGGGCGCTGAGGTGCTCGAACCCCCGACCTTCGCCTTGTGAGGGCGAGAGGAAGCTGCAGGTCAGAGCGTTGTGGGCTCCGGATGCAGTCCCGTGAGTACCCCTCAGTACCCGTGAGTGCCTGTGCGTTGTGACGCGGAGTGTTACGCAAGATCGAAGCACCATGGGGCGCATCTGAGCGCCGACGGGCCTTCTGAAGCAACTCAACTGTTCTCCTAATCTTGCCACGTGCTACTCGCTGTGGTCGGCCCCTAGATCCCGAGCTCTCGGTCGAGCAGCTCAACGAACGGCCACGCGCCCTCGGCGGTATTCGAGATCACCGTGGCCGTGATCCGGCGATCGGGCTCGTGCGTGCTCGTGAACGAGGCGCCCGCGTCGTAGCCCTCGAGCCACACGACTCCGCTCGTCACGTGCAGGTGGAACCCGAGCCCGTACCGGCGTTTCTCCTCCGGCCAATCGCTCCGTGGGCGCACCATCTCGGCGACGACATCGATCGACACGATCTCGCCCCCGAACAGGGCCTCCCAGAACCGAGAGAGATCGGCGGCCGTCGAGTAGATCCCGCCGTCGCCCGTCCCGAGCACCGGGAGGTGGAAGACGTTCGTGCGCGGCCGATCGGTCCAGAGGTAACCGAGGGCCGCATCCCCCGGGAGCTCGTCCGACCGTAGGTAGCCGGTGTCGCGCAGACCCGCGGGCTCGCCCACCCGCTCGCGCACGAGGCGGTGAAACGGCTCCCCGCCCGCCCGCTCGGCGATCAGCGCGAGCACGACGAAGCCTCCGTTGTTGTAGGCGAACCGCTCGCCAGGCGCCGACACCTGCGGGTGCCCATCGAGCACCGTGAGGTAGTCCTCCGTCGATTCGAGCGTGTGAACGGGCACGGGCATCACGTACGCCTTGACGTCGGTCATCGTGTCTTCGTCGAGGTAGTCGCCGATCCCCGACCGATGCGAGAGCAGGTGCTCGACCGTGACCGCGTCATCGATCAGCGGCAGATCGTCACCGAGGACCGAGCGCGCGGTCGTGTCGAGCGCGAGGGTGCCGTCCTCGACGAGGGACATCACCACGAGCGCCGTGAAGCCCTTCGCGCCGCTCGCGAGCGCGAACCGGGTCCCGACCGTGTTCGGCACCTCACGGCCGCGGTCAGCCAGCCCGAAGGCCTGCGCGACGAGCGTCTCCTCTCCTCGGTCCACCCGCACCACGCCGGAGAACGCGGTGCGTTCTGCCTCGGCCGCGATCGCGTCATGCAGGTCCGCCACGCGCCAGACCCTATCCGGCCGGGCGCGGCCTTACCCCGCGTGCCAACCACTGAGCTCCCTTGGCAACGTCGGGGACCGAGACGCTCGCAATTTGGCCGCGGGGTTCTGTTCTTCGTCGGAAGTGTCCTAGGGCGTGTAGCCCACGGCGGCGGCCCAATCGAGGTCGACGTGGAGAGTGCCCGAAGCATCGGCGGTGTCAACCGTCACGGTGGACGGCACACGGTTGCCGGACGGCGACAGGATGCTGGCCGACCCGGTCCA
>JBKPRM010000318.1:0-3771 GCA_046734555.1 Actinomycetota bacterium
CGCCCTTGGACGAGATGGTCTCGTCGATCGACCCGGATGCATCGCGCACCTGCAGCAGAGGGCTCGGATCGTGTCGCACGCCCTGATCCGCGATCGTCCCGTACGCGGACGTCATCTCGAGCGGGTTCACGGCGACGGAACCCAGGGTGATCGAGCAGACGGCATCGAGCTTCGACCGGATGCCGAGGTCGTGGGCCATGTCGACGACGTCGCTCGGACCGATCTTGGCGACCAGCTGCGCGAAGATCGTGTTCACGGAGTGCGTCGTGGCGCCGAACAGGTTGAACGTGCCGGCCTCACCGTCGCCGGCGTTGACCGGATGCCAGACGCCGTCGGGCTGCTCGGGATCGGGACAATCGGGGATCGCCATCGTCGTGGGGCCGTACCAGTACTCGAACGGGTCCTGCCCGTCGTTCAATGCCGCCGCCAGCGTGAAGGCCTTGAAGGCGGAGCCCGTCTCGCGGCCGGTCCCGCCCGCGTCCGTCGCGTAGTTGAACTTGTTCGTGTTCCAGTTGCGGCCTCCGGCCATCGCGAGGATCTGACCGGTGCGCGGATCGATCGACACGAGCGCCGCGTCGGGGTCGTTCGCCTTGTCGGGAAGGGCGTTGGCGATCGCGTCCTCGGCCGCTCGCTGCAGGTTGAGGTCGAGGGTGGTCGTCACCTGCAGGCCGCCCGAGTACACGGTGCCCTCGCCGTAGCGATCGAACAGCGCCTGGCGCACGAACTCCGCGAAGTACTCGGATTGCCCGGGCGCGACGAGTCGCTCCGACTGATCTTGAACGGTCCCGCAACAGTCCTGCTGTTTCAACCGGGCGCCCACCTTCTTGCCGAGGTAGCCGTACCTCACCATCTGGTCGATCGCGTAGTCGCGGCGGAACTTGTTGTCGGAGGGGCGGTCCATCGGGTCGTACAACTCGGGCGCGTGCAACACGCCGGCGAGCGATGCCGACTCGAGGACCGTGAGCCTGCTCGCGGGCTTGCCGAAGTAGGTCTGTGCAGCCGCCTGGATCCCGTAGGCCCCGTGCCCGAAGTAGACCGTGTTGAGGTAGTTGTCGAGGATCTGGTCCTTGCCGAGCTCGTGCTCGAGCTTGATCGCGAGCAACGCCTCGCGGATCTTCTCCGTGACCGATCGCTCCGGCAGCGTGTACGTCTGGACGCCGTTCTCGTCGGTGGAGTACGTGCCGGCGTAGACGTTCTTCACGAGCTGCTCGGTGATCGTCGAGGCACCCTGGACGACGTCTCGTTCGACGATATCGGTGTAGGCGGCGCGGATGATGCCGGGGACGTCGACCCCCGGGTGGTTGTAGAAGTCGTGGTCCTCCGTCGCGATCACCGCCTCCTTCATCGCCGCCGAGATCTGGGACAGCGGCACCTCCGTCCGGTTGACGACGCCGTGCAGCTTCGTCAGCAGGTGCCCGTTGCGGTCGTAAACGTAGGTCGTCTGGATCGGTGGCAGGGTCTCGGGCAGGGTGAGGCGGGCGTAGGCGATGTAGAGGCCGAGGAAGACGAGGAGGCCGAAGATCACCGGGGTCAGCAAGGCGATCGCCCACCACCACCGGCGGACGAACGACCTCCGGCCGGCCCGGGGCTTGTTGCTCGGCCGCCGGCGCTTCCCGGACCGACCGTTGGGCGATGGCCCCCCGTTGGACGAAGCACGGGAAGACCGCGAGGGCGCGGAAGGCGCCGCGGCGTGCCTGGGTGCGTATCTGTCCCCTCGGGGGGTCGACGAGCGATCGCGCGTCACGGTGCCTCAGATGTTAGCGATGGGCTGCGCGCCAAAACATGACCGGTCGTTGTAAGTCGATGGTGATGCTCAGCCGGCCGCGCTGCGCCGCGCGGTGAACGCCTCGCGCAGGTGGTTCCACTGGCAGGCCTGACAGACCTCGACGACGTAGCAGCACGCGCCGGGCATCGAGGCCGCCATGCGCAGGCCGGTGTCGAGCGACCAGACGCGGCCGTTCTCGTTCTTCAGCCCGTCGCCGTAGACGTAGGCCAGCAGCACGAGCGTGTCCTTGCTGCAGAGGGGGCAGTCGATGCGGGTACGCTCGCCGACGTACTTCGCCGCGCGCATCAGCTCCGGGTGCGCGTCGCACAGTTCGTTGACCGAATTCAGGCCTCGCTGCGTGTCGCGGAGGAGGGCACGCTTGGCCAACGTGTAGTCGATCACGTTGAGCTCCGCGCGCCGGGAGCGTCCCAGCGGCCGCCGTGCGGTCTTCTTGGCCATGGTCGAGCGATGGTACACCCCTTCTCGGACCATCGGGAGGCTTGACACGGCGTAGCCTTCGAGTTCCGGAAACGGCGGTGGGAGGGCGTATCCGATGGGCGAGATCCGAGTGATCCACGGCACCGAACGGGCATGGAAGGCGCTCGTCGACCCGCCCGGCGACAACGGAACCGGCGGGTCGGAGGCGGAGTCGTTCGTCTCGCCGGATGGGACGTTCACGACGGGTTTCTGGCGGCGTGAACCCGACACGTGGTCGTTCGTGCGGCCCTACCACGAGGTCGCGTTGATCCTCGCGGGTCATGCCGAGATCGAGACCGCTGACGGCATGGTCATCGCGGTCGGTCCGGGAGACGTCTTGATCACACCGAAGGGCTCCTCGGGGACCTGGCGGATCACCGAGACGATCGAGAAGTTCTACGCGATCTCGGCGGAGGATCCCGAAGGGAGCTCCTGAATCGTGAGCGATCCGTACGGCTCGCTGGAGCCGGAACCTCGTCGTGACGGCGTCCCGCTGCTCCGGGAGGCGGGGGCCACGCGGGTGCTCCTGCGCGGGCTCCGGAAGCGATGCCCCCGGTGCGGTGCGCACGACATCTGGCTGACGTTCTTCCACCCGAAACCCCGGTGCCCGGTCTGCGATCTTCGGTTCGAGGCCGAGGAGGGCGGGTTCCTCGGCGCGATGGTGGTGAACTACGTCTTCGCCACGATGTTCTGGATCATCGTGCTCGCGATCACGTTGATCGCGACCGTGCCGTTCATCCCGGTGGCGCAGCTGATCATCGCGAGCATCGCGATCCTCGGCGGGTTGCCGGTGTGGTTCTATCCGCGCTCGAAGATGGTGTGGGCGGCCGTGGAATTCCTCACCGCCCGGAGCGAGCCGGGCTACCGGACGCCGACCGCGCGCGATCCGCACACGCGCGAACTGGAATGAGCCGGCTTCGGGGCCGGCCCGTCAGAGGACCTGCACCGGGATCTGCCGCATCCCGGTGAACGAGCCCGAACGCAGCGGCTCCGGATCGATCTCTGCCTGCTCGTAGCCCGCGTCGATGATGGCGGCGATGACATCGGCTCGGCGATCACCCATGGCCGTGAGGTCACCGTCGCCAAGCTCGACCCGTCCCAGCGAACCGAGGTGCCGCACGCGAAGGTCGCGGAACCCGAGCCCTCTGACGGCGCGCTCGGCTCGATCGATCTGCGCGAGCACGTCGGGGTCGACCTCGGTGCCGTACGGGATGCGCGAGGCGAGGCACGGCATCGCCGGCTTGTCGGCGCTGGGGATGCGCAAGGCGGCGGCGTGTTCGCGCACGTCGGTCTTCCGGAACCCCGTCTCGACGAGTGGATGGCGGACCCCGTGCTCCTCGGCGGCGCGAAGGCCCGGCCGCCAGTCGCCCAGGTCGTCGACGTTGGCGCCGGAGAAGACGGCCGCGTACCCATCGTCGTGCGCGACGACGAACAGACGGTCGTACAGCTCGGTCTTGCAGTGGTAGCAACGGTCCTGGCCGTTGCGCCGGTAGCCCGCTCGCGCCAGCTCGTCGGTCGTGATCGTCCGG
>JBKPRM010000319.1:0-4009 GCA_046734555.1 Actinomycetota bacterium
TCGGCGTCGGGCGTCTTGCTGAACGAGAAGATCGTCGCGAAGCTCGTGTGCTGGTCGGGCACGATGAACAGGAGCGCGAAGATGATCAGCACCCCGGCGACGTGCCACCAGACACTCACGTCGTTCAGCAGCGCCACGAGCCTGATGCCGAACGTGTTCATCAAACCGTGCAGCGCCAGGATCCCCGTGTACACCCCGATGAGGATCAGCTTCGTGATCTCGACGTCGAACGCGATGTTGAGGAGTGCGCAGAAGAACGCCGCGAACCCGAAGTCGATCCCCGCCGTGACGCCGACCTGCCCGAGGAAGTTGAACCACCCGGTGAACCACGACCACACCGGCCCGTTCTTGGGCGCGACCTTCGCGGACCAGTAGTACAGCCCGCCGGCGGTCGGATAGCTCGAACAGATCTCCGCCATCGCGAGCGCGACGAACGTGACGAGGATGCCGACCAGTGGCCAGCCGTACGCGGAGCTGGCGGGGCCGCCCTCGACCATCCCGTAGCCGAACAGCGTCAGGCAGCCCGACAGGATCGAGATGATCGTGAAGGAGACCGCGAAGTTGGAGAACCCTCCCATCCCTCGCTTGAGCTCCTGCGCGTATCCGAGCTCGTGGAGCTTCTCCACGTCGCTCTTCGCCGTCGTCGGAGATGCCCGCATGCCGGAACCGGCATCATCCATCTGCGACCCCCTTCCTCTCCTCGAGACGGGTGCGATGGGCGTGTGACTAGCGGTATCTGAGTCCCGGCCGAAGACCCTGTCAAACCGACCGTGTGCCCTCGAAGGCAACCGTCTTCACGGACTGAGCAGGTACAGACGGAACGCGTCGTGCTCGATCGGCAAGATCTCGAACCCGCTGAAGCCGGCTTGCTCCGCATAGCCGCGGAGCGTCGCCGGCCGCATGACCGTGCCCGTCCCCACGGACGGTGACGCCGCGAGTCCGGCGGGCAGGCAATCGAAGAGGCTCCAGCCGTAGAAGTACGCCTCGAGGTCGTCGGGTGTGCCGTCGAACGCATCGCGGGTTCGTTCGTCCACGACGAGCATGGCGCCGTCGTCCCGCAACGCGCGGCGAGCAGCGCCGAGGACCGAGACGGGGTCGCTCATGTCGTGGACGCACTCGAACGCCATCGCGAGATCCGCGGGCCCGTCGAGCGCAGCGGCATCCGTTTCATGGAACTGCACGCGATCGTCGACGCCCTCGGCGGCGGCGTGCTCGCGGGCGCGCTGCACCGACAGCGCGTCGGGGTCGAACCCGTCGACGAGCGCGTGCGGGTAGGCGCGCGCGAGCGCGATCGACGACCAGCCGTGGCCGCAACCGATGTCGAGGACCCGGGCCGGTCCGGCGGACAGTCGCTCGTGGAACGGCCGGATCGCGGGCAGCCACTCGTTCGGAAGCGTCGACAGGTAGACGGGCCGGTTCGCGTCTCCCTGGCCGTCGATGTTCTCCGCCCCGTAGGCGTCGTACGGCACCCCACCGCCGGTCCGGAACGCCTCCACCACGTGGTCGACGGCGGCGCGCAGGCTCAGGAGTTGCCGGATCGAAGCGCCGAGGTAGGAGGTCGAGTCGCGGTCGAGCAAGACCTCCGCTCGCTCGGGCGGCAGCCGGTACCGGTGGGGATCCGCGGAGACGTCGGCGACCAGGATGTCGGCCGTCGCCTGCTGCTCGAGCCACTCCCGCGCGTAGCGCTCGTCGATGCCGCTCACTTTCGCGAGCTCCGCCGCGGTCAGTCCGTCGCCGGCGTCACGAAGCGCTTCGTACAAACCGAGGCGGAGCCCCAGGTACATCGAGAGCACCCGGAAGTAACCGAGCGCCGAGTCGAAGATGCCTCCGGCGAACGCATCTGTTGTCGTCGTCGCCATCTCTCAGTCCTCCGGTGTGACGTAGGCGGCGGTGATGCCGCCGTCGACGATCAACGAGGCGCCGGTCATGTAGCTCGAGTCATCCGACGCCAGGAACAATGCAGCCTTGGCGAGCTCTTCCGCGTGGCCGAGCCGTCCCATCGGGATGTGCACGAATCGGCGCTGCTTCTTGGCCTCGTCCGACAGCAGCGCGAGCAGCAATGGGGTCTCGATCGGCCCGGGACAGAGCGCGTTGCACCGGATGCCCTTCCGGGCGTACTCCACCGCGATCTCGCGCGTCATGGCGAGGACGGCCCCCTTCGACGCGGTGTAGGCGGTCTGGCTCGTGGCGGCGCCGAGCCAGGCGACGAACGACGCGACGTTGATGATCGACCCGCCCCCGTTCGCCAGCATCGCCGGGATGCCGTACTTGCAGCCGAAGGCCACGCCTTTGACGTTCACGCCCAGGACCGAATCCCAGATCGACCCGTCGGCGTCGGTGATCGAACCGTCCTCCAGCGGCATGATCCCAGCGTTGTTGTACAGGACGTCCAGCCGGCCGAAGCGCTCGACGGTCGCCGCGACCATCGCCTCGGCATCCGCGTCCTTCGACACGTCGGCGTGCACGTAGTGCGCGGTTCCCCCGATCGCGTTCGCGGTCGAATGGCCGGCGTCGTCGTTCACGTCGGTGAGGACGACGGATGCTCCTTCGGCTGCGAACAGCTCGGACGCGACCTTCCCCATGCCGCTCCCGCCGCCGGTGATCAGCGCGACCTTGCCGTCCAACCGCATCCGCAGCCCCTCGTCAGCAGTCGCGCCAGCCTACCGGTACGGTCACGGCCGTGGAGATCGTCGCGAGCGAGGCAGCACGGTCGTTCATCGCCCGTCACGGCGGGACGGCGTGGGTCTGGATCGACCCACATGCCGGCATCGGTGCGGTGTCCTACGTCTACCTGGTCGGCGCCGTGGAGCCGCCGGGTGCGAGCCGTGCGACGAAGCGAATGCGAAGCGCGAGGCTGCCGCACCGGTTCACCGCATACGAGGCGGACGGCCTCGAGGTGCGTTGCTCGTTCGGCCGCTACGGCGAGCCTCGGGAGCTGCATCTGACGCTCGCGCGGGTGCCGAGGCGGCACCTGCGGGCCTTCTGGAACGGCGCGGTCTTCGTCGGCGACGACCTCCGAGATGGGTGATGGGGCTCCGGCCGTGTCCAGAGCCCCGGCTCGGCGGCTGGGAGGGCTCCGGCTAGACTCGGCGGGCATGCCCGAACTCCCCGAAGAGCTGCGATCACGCCCACCGCGCGGTCCTGGCCAGGAGGCGACAGCGAGCCTCACCCTCGATGCCTACCAGCGGCTGAAGGCCGAGCTGGAGCACCTCACGACCACCGCGCGCGCCGACATCACCGAGAAGATCAAGGTCGCGCGCGAGCACGGCGACCTGCGTGAGAACGCCGAGTACCACGCGGCGAAGGACGAACAGGGCCTGATGGAGTCACGGATCCGCAAGATCCAGCACATGCTTCGAGACCCCGACATCGTCGAGGCCCCCTCGCACGCCGACGAGGTCGGACCCGGGATGCTCGTCACGGTGAAGGCGCTCGACGACGACGACGAGGACGACGAGACCTACCTGATCGCCGAGCACACTGAGGAGAAGGCGCCCGGCGCACGGACCGTGACGATCGGGTCGCCCTTCGGCTCCGCGTTGGTCGGGACCGCGGTCGGCGACGAGGTCGCCTACCAAGCGCCCGGTGGCACGTTCCGGTACCGGATCGTGGCGCTCGAGCCGTTCGCCGGCTGAGCCGGATGAACGTCGCGCACGGACGCCGGCGGCCACGCGAAGCCCCCCGCGTGCGGGACATGCCCGCACCCAGGAAGAGCGAGGGGGCGGCCGGAGGCGCAGCGCAACACATCTTCGCGTGGCCGTATCGCGCCGTGCTCGCCTTCCTGCTGTGGACGGGCCTCAGTCCGAACCAGCTCACGATCCTCGCGTTGATCGCGAACGTCGTCAGCGGCGCCCTGATCGTCGCCGGCGAGTGGGCGTGGGCGGGCGTCGCGCTGATCCTCGGCGGCACGTTCGGCGTGATGGATGGCGCGGTGGCTCGACACCGCGGCGAGACGCGCCGCTCCGGGGCGTTCATGGACTCGGTCTTGGACCGCGTCTCGGACATGATC